>NZ_JBMOWO010000105.1:0-60761 GCF_049310525.1 Pseudomonas sp. GZD-222 | reverse complement strand
TGTAGGAGTGGATTCATCCGCGATGGGGCGCGTAGCGGCCCCAAAAATGGGCCTGCTGCGCAGTCCATCGCGGATGAATCCGCTCCTACAGGCAGTTATGCCCTATACATTCAAATACTCATCAGCAACTGCCCGCTGTCGACCCGCAACTCCACCCCATTGATCGCCCGGGACTCGTCGCTCGCCAGGAACAACACACTGGCAGCGACATCCTCAGGCAAACACATGCGCTGCATCGGGTCGCTGTCGATGGTCATGCGCTCCGGGTCGAGCCCTGCGGGCCAGCTGGCGCGGGTCATGGCCGTGAGCACGCTGTCCGGGTGCAGGGTGTTGCAGCGGATGCGGTACTTGCGCTGGCGACAATGCACCGCCACCGAACGCGACAAGGCCGCCACCGCGCCTTTCGAGGCGCTGTAGGCCAGGTAGTCGCCGCGCCCGCCCAAAGCCGCAATCGAGGACATGTTGATGATCGACCCGCCCGTGGTTTTCATCAGTGCAATGGCCTCGCGACAGCCAAGGAACACGCTGTCACTGTTGACCTGCAGAACCCGATGCCAGTCCGCCAGCGAGGTGTCTTCAACCGAACCGCTGCGCAGGATGCCGGCGTTGTTGAAGAGGATGTCCAGGCGGCCATGGCGGTCGCGCAGATAAGCCATGACCTGCTGCCAGTCGCTTTCGCTGCTGGCGTCGTGGCGAATGAATTCAGCCGCCGCACCAATCTCGGCAGCCAGGGCCTGGCCGGCGCTTTCATCGATATCGCTGACCAGCACCCGGGCGCCTTCAGCCGCGAGCAGTCGCGCACAGGCGCGGCCGATACCGTTGGCGCCGCCGGTGACCAGCGCGACTTTGCCTTGTACTCGTCCGTTCATTGAGGGGTCCTTATCATGGTTTTTTTGGGTTCCGCCAACGCCGTACCTTGCTGCACAACCACCGCAGCCCCGGCGCGGCGCCCGGAGAACACGCAATCGGCCAGGGACAGGCCACTGATGTACAAGTGCGAAGGAATGCCCAGAGCAGTACGCCCGGCGGCATACAGGCCGGGGATCGGCTGCCCTTGTTCAGTCAGCACGGCACCACTGTCCTCATCGACTTTCAGGCCTCCAAGAGTCAGGGCACCGAGGGGAAAGATCGGGTTACCGACAGAAATGTCACAGGCATAGAACGGCCCCTTGTCGAGCACTTCACGGCTGCCCGAGGATTTGCCGAAATCATCCTCGGACTCACCCCGGGCGGCCGCGTTGTTGCGTTGCAGCGCCTGGCTCAACGCCTCTACCTGCATGCCCGCAGCCTTGGCCAGTTGCGCCAGGGTCTTGCCCTTGCGTGGTTTGAGCAGCATCAGCGCCAGCGCGGGCACCGTCTGGAACCACCAGTAACCACCAAACAACGCCTGGCGGATGGCCTTGGCGCGCAGCCGCGCATCGAGCACCAGCCAGGCACGACCGCCCTGCTCCTCCATCAACGGCTGGCCGAGGGTCGCGCCATAGACTTCCTCGTTACAGAAGCGCTTGCCGTCGCGGTTGACCACAATGCCCTTAGGCCAACAATGCGGCGGATTGATAAAGCGCCAGGCGGAAACGCGTTCCAGCCCGGCGCTGGCAGCCCCGGCACTCAGGCCCAGACGCAAGCCACTACCGTCACAGCCGGTAGCACCCACCTTGAAATTGCGCCGATAACCCGGCGCGTGCTGGCGCATCAACTCGCGGTTGAAGATAAAGCCACCGGTGCTGAGCACCACGCCCTGGCGCGCCTTCACCCGATAAGGTTGGGCGTGCTCACGTTCCAGCTGACTGACGCGCTGACGCAGTTTGTCGCAGTAACCCGGCGCCAGGTTCTGCCAGCGTTCGGCGCGAGCGGCCAGGCGCGCGTGGATCCTGGCGGCCTCGCTGGCGGGTGGCAGCCGCCACAGTTCGGCGCCAATCACCCGGCCCTCGCCATCCACCACCAGGCGCCGCGCCGCCGTTTGCAGCAAAGGGCGAACCCCCGCCTTCAGGCAGGCCGCCTGCAGGTGGCCATACAGCACTGCGCCCCCTTGGCCTTTGCCCACGGTGCGATGGCCGCGAGGTGCAGGTGGTAGTGAGTCGGTATGTGATGGCACAAGCTCGTTGCCGGAGTAATAGAGAAAATAGCCATCGGCCGGGTACGAGGTCTTGCCACCCGGTGGCATCTGGTGACCATAGGGCGCGCCGTGGCTTTGCAACCACTCCAGGTTGGCCACGCTCTGCGCGCAGAAACGCCGCAGGGTGGTATCGCTGACCACCCCGCAGGTTTCATGCTTGAGGTAATCGAACATGGCTTGCGGGCTGTCATTGAAACCGGCGGCCTGCTGCTGACGGGTGCCGCCGCCTGCGTAGACCACCCCGCCACTCTTGGCGCTGGCGCCGCCTCCGGTAAAACGGTCGGCAATCAGCACATCGGCACCACCGGCCCGCGCTTCAAGTGCGGCGCAGGCACCGGCGGCGCCCCAGCCGATGACCAGCACATCGCATTGTTCATCCCACTTCAACAGGGCGCTGTCACTGACCCGCAAAGGCGCGAGGATGGTGCTGCAGGTTGAAACCTGATCGGACGTCTGCATGGTGCCTCCTAGCGTTGGCTGGCAAGGTGGTTGGCAGCCACGTAGGCGAAGGTCAGCGCCGGTCCCAAGGTGCCACCGGCACCCGGATAGCTGGTGCCCATCACCGAGGCCGAGCAGTTGCCGATGGCATACAAACCGGCAATCGGCTGACCGTCCTCACGAACCACCTGAGCGTTGGCATTGGTCAACAGACCGCCTTTGGTACCGATATCGCCGGCATCCATGCGCATCGCGTAGAACGGCCCTTTGCGCAGCGGTGCCAGGCACGGGTTGGGCTTGATATTGCTGTCGCCGTAGTAGCGGTCGAAGACATTGCCACCGCGGCCGAAGTCCGGGTCTACACCCGTGCGCGCGTACTCATTGACCTTGGCCACGGTATTTTCCAGGCCTGCGGTATCAACGCCGATCAGTTGCGCCAGCTCGGCCAGGGTGTCGGCCTTCCAGTACAAAGTGTTGCGCCATTCCTTGCGCAGGCGGCTGTCGGGCATGACCTGGGCCGGCATCAACGGCCCCATGGCGTAGTGCTGACGGAAGTGGCCGTCGAAAATCACCCAGGCTGGCACACTGTTGCCAGCGGTCACTTGATTGTCGCGGTACATGGCGTCGACAAACTCCAGGTACGGCGCGGCCTCATTGACGAAGCGCCGACCCAGGCCGTTGACGACAATCGCGCCAGGGAACGCCCGCTCGGCAAAGATTCCACGGGGCTTTTCCTCACCTGGCACGGCAATGGTCGGCGCCCACCAGGCCCAATCCATCAAGGCCGTCGCCGCCCCCTGAGCGAGGCCGGCCTGCAACGCGGCACCGGTGTTGTTGCCCGGCGGCGTGGCACTCCAGGCCATGTGCGTGGGTTGCGGCAGGTACTGCTCGCGCAGCGCCTGGTTCTGCTCGAAACCACCCGAACCAAGGATCACCCCAAGACGCGCCATGAGCTTCTGTTCACGGCCTTCACGTACCACTGTCACCCCGGTGACCCGCCCTTTTTCGCTGATCAGTCCGGAGAAATCGGTGTTCAGCCACAGCGGCACATTGCGGTCCATCAAGGAGCGGCGCAGCGCAGCCACCAACGAACTGCCCAGCGCCGCGCGACGGTCGTACTTGCTCTTGCGCCGCCATTTGAAATCGAGCTTGTAGCGCAGCATCAGGCCAAGAATCAGCAGCTGCCAGCCAAAGCCACGGGCCATGGCCTTGTGGGCATGCCGCGCAGTCCAGGCGATGCGGCCCATCAGCAGGGTCGAGGGCGAAGGCTTGCGCAGGTTGTCGAGCTCATCGCCCAGCAGGCTGGTGTCGAACAGCTCAGGATCGAGGGTACGACCACCGGGCAAGGAGCCTGGCAGGTGCGGGTAATAATCCGGGTACTTGTCTGCCACCGCATAGCGTACGCGGCTGGTGCGCGTGAGGGTCTCGATCATCTTCGGCGCGTTGTCGAGATAAGCGCGCAAGCGTGCTTCATCCACCTGCTCGCCAGCGGCAGCCCTAAGATAGGTCAAGGCCTGCTCGACACTGTCATCACCGCCCTTGCGTGCAAAATAGTGATTGTTGGGAATCCAGATGCCGCCGCCGGAAATCGCCGAGGTGCCGCCGTACTTGTCGCTCTTTTCCACGATCAGCACGCGCAAGCCCTGGTCGGCGAGAAACACCGCCGAGGCCATGGCACCGGCACCCGAACCGACAACGATCACGTCATAGGGTTTTTGCGTCAGAACTTGAGCTGTCATTATTGTTAGGCCATCCGCTGAGAGTCAGATTCGATGATCGACTCAGCAGATGACAGGCTCATCGTCAAAGCGGACGAGAAACAACCACGGGAAAACCCCGCCCCGACGGGTGGGAGCGGGCTTGCCCCGCGATAAAGCTCGATCAGACGATGGCTGCGCGCTTGCCGGCCCAGGGCTGCAGCTGCTCCAGCTGCCGGGCCAGACGCAGCAATACATCCTCACCACCCAGGCGCGCCGTGAACATCATGCCCACCGGCAAGCCCTCTGCGCTCCAGCCCAACGGTAAGGAGATAGCCGGTTGCCCACTGACGTTGGCCAGCACGGTAAAACCGGCACTGCCCATAGCATGCTGGGCATAGCTGTCCCAGGCCTGGTCCAGCGACAGCAAACCAATGCGCGGCGTAAGGTTGGCCGTCACCGGCGAGAGAATAAGATCAAAGCGTTCAAACTGGCTTTCCATCAACGCGCCAATACTTTCGAACGACTGCCGTGCGCGATACAGGCCTTCCCCTGTGGCGCCCCGTGCGCGCTCGAGAACCACCTGAGTGATCTTCTCCAGATCCTCATCCGTCGCCGCACGCCCCAACGCCTGTTCACGATCCTTGACCAGGGTGGTCAAGGCGGTGCCGACGACCATCCCGTGCGCGCCGAACAACTGCCGGGGATCGACCGCCAATGTGAGCTCTTCGAGCTCGTGGCCCTGGCCCGTCAATTGTTTGATGGTTTGTTCGAGGGTTGTGGCAATGGCAGGTTCCAACGGTGAACCGGTCAACGATTGACGCACTACCGCGATACGCAGTTTGCCCGGTTCACGCTGCAGCTCCTCGATGTAAGGCCGTGCCAGCGGTGCGCTCCAGTAGGGGCTGCCGGCCTCGTGGCCCTGCCCCACATCAAGGAACAACGCCATGTCGCGGACACTGCGCGACACCACGTTGCCGACGCTGGCGCCGAACCAGCCTTCAAAATGCCCCGGCCCGCTCGGCGTGCGGTAGCGGCTGGTCTTGAGCCCGACCAGACCGCAATAAGACGCCGGAATCCGAATTGAACCGCCGCCATCGGTGGCATGCGCCACCGGCACGATACCGGCCGCCACCGCACTGGCGGCGCCGCCGGAAGAACCACCGGCACTGTGTTCGAGGTTCCAGGGATTGCGGGTCTGGCCCCAGAGCAGCGATTCGGTAGTGGTGGTCAGGCCGAACTCGGGACAGGTGGTCTTGCCGAACGGCAGCGCACCGGCCTGCTCGTAGCGACTGATAAGGGTGCTGGTGCGGGCTGCCGGCGGTGCATCCTTGAACAGCCGGCTGCCATTGCTGGTTACAGTGCCCTTGAGGTAGGTGTTGAGGTCCTTGATCAGGATCGGCACCCCGGCCAACGCGCCTTGGGCCTGGGCACCGGCCTGGTTGCGCTGCAACAACAACGCACGGGCGTAGTCTTCATGCAGCATGTTCACCGCCTTGACCTTGCCGTTGACCGCACTGCAACGCGCCAGGGCCGCAGCCAGCAGGTCTTCGCCGCTGAGCTCGCCTTTGCGCACGGCCTCACTCATCGCCCAGGCATCCAGGCTTTGATAGTCGCGGTCCGACATGCCTGCTGCTCGGGCATCGGCAAAGCGCCCGAGCAAGCCGACGCCCGCCACCACGGCGCCGGCCTTGAGGACACTGCGCCGGGGCAAGGTCACAGGCGCGTCAGTGGCAACCACAGTGGCTGCAGGTGGGTGGTCGGTACTGTGCTCGGTCATGGGGACTTCCTGTGTAAGGGCAAAGGTCGGTGAACAAATGTCGAAGCGTATCAGTCGGCGGTGACCATGGCCGTCATCGCGGCCAGGAAGTGCTCGCCATAGGGCGGCAGCAAGCCCCACTCGCGGCGCGGGTCATGGCTCGGCGCCTTGAACACAGTACGCAGGTGACTGAATTCGAGAAAGCCCTCACGCCCATGGTAATGACCCAACCCTGAAGCCCCGACACCGCCGAATGGCGCGTCGTGCATCGCCGCGTGCATCATCACGTCGTTGATGGTCACGCCACCGGACAGGCTGTGCTCCAGCACATAACGTTGTTCATCGAGGTCGCTGCCGAAGTAGTACAGGGCCAACGGGCGCGGCCGTGCGTTGATCTCGGCCAGCACCTGATCGAGCTGCTGGTAGGTCAACACCACCAGCGCCGGGCCGAAGATTTCCTCGCGCATGATCAAGCTGTCTTGCGGCGGGTTGACCACCACTTGCAGCGGACGCCGACGATCCTCCGGGTTCAGGGGCAGCGCTTCGGGCAGACATTCAACCCGCGCGCCCCGCTCGCGTGCCTCCTGCACATAGCGCTCGACCCGCTCGACATGCCGCTGACTGACCACTGCGACCACGTCCGGATTACCCGCTATGGTCGGATGCAGCTCACAGTAGGATTCCCGCAGTGCATCAAGGAAGGTCTGCAGCTGCGCTTCAGGTACATAGACCAGGTCCGGGTTGATACAGACCTGTCCGCCGTTGGTGGTCTTGCCCATGGCAATGCTGAACGCGGTGCGGGCAATGTCGGCACTGGAAGAGACGATCACCGGTGATTTGCCGCCCAGCTCCAGGGTCACCGGCACCAGGTTCTGCGCGGCGTTGGCCATCACCGAGCGGCCGACTTCGGTACTGCCGGTAAACACCAGGTGATCGAACGGCTGGGCGGAAAACACTTTGGCCACCGAGGAATCGCCAGTAATCACCGCCACCTCCAGCGGGTCGAAGTACTCGGCGAACAATTGCTCCAGCAACTGCGCAGTACGCGGCAGCACGTCGGAGGGCTTGAGGATTGTCCGGTTGCCTGCAGCCAGGGCCGACGCCAGCGGACTGAGCAAGGTGTACAGCGGCGCGTTCCAGGTACCGATGATGCCGACACTGCCTTTGGGCTGGTGCATCACCCACGCCTTGGCGCCCAACTGGTCATAAGGCGTGAACGGCTGGCGCTGTTCGTCCTGCATCCAGCCTTCGAGGTGGTCGCGGGAATGCTTGAGCGACGACAGGCTACCGATGACGTCGTTCATCAATGAAAAACCGGCAGAGCGGCCGCCGAAATCCACATCGATCGCCTCGGTCAGTTCGCGATGGTGGCGCACCAACAGTTCAATCACCTGCTGCAAACGCTGGCGGCGGGTGGCGGCGCTTACCGCGCCTGCGCAGTTGAAGGCGTCTTTCTGGCGGGCCAGCAAGCTGGTCAGCGTATCTACGGATGGGTGTACTGAAGTCATCGAATTCCCCTTGGCTCTCGTGGCTGGCGGCTGGCGCCACACTAGCGCTGGGCAAGGGCTGCGCGCCTCGTCCGATCGGACGAGAATCAGGCAAAAGCGTTAGTCCGTTAAGACGATGTGTACACAGCGCCTGCGACCAATACTGGCACCACGAAAATCCCACCCCATGAGGTCAGTCATGGCAACGCCAAACATCGGTTTCGACCCCCAGGCCTTTCGCACCGCGCTCGGCACCTTCACCACCGGGGTCACTATCATCACCACCCAGGCCGAAGACGGCTCGCCAGTGGGCATCACCGCCAACAGTTTCAACTCGGTGTCGCTCAACCCGCCGCTGGTGCTCTGGAGCCTGTCGAAAAAGGCCCGCAGCCTGCCGGTGTTCAGCACCGGCAAGCACTGGAACGTGCATGTGCTGTCCACCGAGCAAGAGTCGCTGTCCGGGCGCTTTGCTACCCAGGGCGAGGACAAGTTCGCTGAAATCCAGTTCGACAACGGTGTCAGCGAAGCCCCCTTGCTGCAGGATTGCACGGCGCGGTTCCAGTGCCGCACGGCCTTCCAGTACGAAGGTGGCGACCATGTGATCTTCGTCGGCGAGGTGCTCGCCTTCGACCACAGCGAACGCGCACCGCTGGCCTTCCAGAGCGGTCAATACGCCCTGGCCACGCGCAAGCCGCGCAGCGAACTGCGCCTGGCGACCACACCGCCGCCACCGGAATGCAGCTACACCGAAGACCTGCTCGGCTACCTGCTGGGCCGCGCCCACTATCAATTGCTCAACGCCTTGCGCCTGCTGCTGAACAACCAGCAACTGGACGAACAGGCGTTCTTCATCCTCTCGGTGCTGTGCATCCGCGACAACCTCAGCCTGGAAGAGATCAACACCTTCGTGAACTACACCGGCCATGAAGTGACGCTGCCGAGCATGCGCTTCCTCGAACGGCAGAACATGGTGGCCATCGAGGGCGAACCGGGACACCTGCGTTTTGTGCTCACCGCCAATGGTCGTGAAGCATCGCTACAGCAACTGGCCCTGGCCAAGGTGGTGGAAGAAGAACTGTCGGCCAAACTGGGCGCGGCCGACGCCCAGGCGTTGAAGGTCTTGCTCAAGCGCCTGATTGTGGTCAGTGATCCCGGTTTACCGGACCTGTGGGCACCACGTTGACCACCGACGCGCGCGGCCTGCCGAGCACCACGGTCGGCTGGCGCAACCACGGCCTGTTGCTGTTGCTGGCGATGGTGTTTGCCGACAACTTTGTCGGCCGCCAGATCCTGGCGGTGATGATCGACCCGATCAAGGCCGAGTTCGGCGTCGGCGACACGGCCATGGGGCTGATCTCGGGCCTGGCCTTCGCCGTCGTCTATGCCGTGCTCGGCCTCCCCGCCGGGCGCCTGGTCGATCGTCTGCCGCGCACCCGCCTGCTGGCCCTGTCCTGCCTGCTCTGGGCCCTGGCGACCATGGCCTGCGGCCTGGCCGGCGGCTTTATCGTGCTGGCCATTGCGCGGATGCTGGTGGCGGTGAGCGAGTCGCCGACCACTTCGGCGTCGCTGTCGCTGATCGCCGACCTGTATCCGCCGCAACGCCGCTCGTTTGCCATCAGTTGCTTTACCGCAGCGCCGACCTTTTCCTCGATCATCGGCCTGAGCATTGGCGCCTGGGTGGTCGAACACTACGGCTGGCGCAGCGCTTTTTTTGCCCTGGGTGTACCGGCCCTGCTGTTCTGCGCCCTGCTGGCGCTGGTGCGCGAACCCGTGCGAGGTCGTTGGGACCTGGGCCATGCTGCACCCGCAGCCCCGGGCTTAAGCCTGGGCAGCGAGGCGCGCAAGCTCTGGGCCCTGCCTGCCTACCGCTGCCTGATCCTGGCCGGCGGCCTGGCCACCTTGAGTTCCTATGCCATCGGCATGTGGAACACCAGTTTCCTGATCCGCTCCCATGGCCTGTCGCTGCAACATGCCGGCATGCTGGTCGGGGTCATCTGTGGCGTGGCGGCGGGCAGCGGTGGCATGTTTGCCGGCTGGCTCAATGATCGCCTCAGCCACCACAGCCCGCACTGGCAGATCCTCATTCCGGTAGTTGGTCACCTGGTTGCTCTGGCCGCGCTGATCGTCTACCTGCTATGGCCAGCGGGCCTGAGCGGCCACTTCGCTGGCGTGCCGATCCCCAGCGCCATGCTCTGGTGCGCGGTGTACAGCTTCTTTGTGGTCTGGTGGGTGGCGCCGTCCTTCAACCTGGTTACGCAATTGGTGCCGGCCAGTCGCCGCGGTACAGCCATGGCCCTGCAAACCATCGTCAGCACCCTGCTCGGTATCGGCACCGGGCCGCTGCTGACCGGGCTGTTCAGCGACCTCCTGGCACCGCTGTTCGCCGAGCAGTCGCTGCGTTATGCGCTGCTACTGGTGAACGTGCCCATTCTGCTTTCGGTGGGGTTGTTGGCGCGAACGGCCATGCATGCGCACAAGATCGGCTATGGACGCACAGCGGCGCCTAACCAAGGATGACGCCTGGCCAGCCATCTGCTTTACAATGCGCTGTGCTCGGCAGGCCTCATTTTTCAGTCCGCAGCACTAAGGCGGACAATGAACACCATCGAGCGCTATCTGCAGGCGGCCACCCGCGACAATACCCGGCGCAGCTATCAGGCAGCGGTACATCACTTCGAAGTGAGCTGGGGCGGTTTTCTCCCGGCCACCGCCGAGAGTATCGCCCGTTACCTGGCTGATCACGCCGATACCCACGCGATCAGCACCTTGAAACAGCGCTTGGCCGCGCTTGGGCAATGGCATGTCAGCCAGGGCTTTCCCGACCCGACCAAGGCCCCGGTCGTGCGCCAGGTACTCAAGGGCATTCGCACCCTGCATCCGGCCGAACCGCGGCAAGCGGCACCGCTGCAGATTCAGCACCTGCAGCAGGCCGTCGAGGTGCTTGAGCAAGACGCCCGTCAGGCCCGCGAGCAACACGATCTGCCCGCCCTGCTGCGGGCCAGGCGCGATGTCGCGCTGCTATTGATCGGTTTCTGGCGCGGGTTTCGCGGTGATGAACTGGCGCGCCTGCAGGTCGAGCATATTCAGGCCCAGGCGGGCAAAGGCCTGTCGATCTACCTGCCACGCAGCAAAGGTGACCGCCAGGCCCTCGGTGTGCGCCATCAGGCCCCGGCGCTAAAAGTGCTGTGCCCGGTTCAGGCTTACCTGCAATGGATCGAAGTAGCCGGCATTGCCCACGGCCCGGTGTTTCGCAAGCTTGATCGCTGGGGCAATCTTGGCGAAGCGGCGCTCAACAGCAACAGCCTGATCGCCCTGCTACGGCGCATTCTTGAACGCGGGGGTGTGCCTGCTGCTTTATATACCGGCCATTCTCTACGCCGGGGCTTTGCCACCTGGGCCACCAGCAACGGTTGGGAGATCAAGGCGTTGATGAGCTATGTCGGTTGGAAAGACGCCAAGTCGGCCTTGCGCTACATCGATGCCTCGGCGTCTTTCGGCGAGCTGGCCCTGCTCGACAGGGCGCTCGAACAACCGGCAATTAGCGCTTCACTGCCCTGAGCGGTAGGCGCAAGACCAGAGCCGGGCGATATCGCCCGCGCGGGCCTGCAACAATGCTGCAGCGTTGCTGCAGGCCTGCTCCAGGGTCATCGGGCCGCTAGCCAGGGCAAATGCCGCGTCGATGCCATGGTGGTACAACTGCTCATAGCCCTCGCCCAAGGTTCCGGCGATCACTACTACCGGCACGCCATGACGCTTGGCAATCCGCGCCACGCCGAACGGGGTCTTGCCGCGCAGGGTTTGCGCGTCAAAACGGCCTTCGCCGGTAAGCACCAGATCGGCGCCCTGCACGGCCTGCTCCAGACCGGCCAGCTCCGCCACCACGTCGATACCGGGACGGAAAGTCGCCTGCATGAACGCCTTGGCGGCAAAGCCCATACCACCAGCCGCACCGCAGCCGGGAAAATCGCGAACGTCCTGATTGAGCAACGGCACGCAGTGATCGGCAAAGTGACCCAACGCCGCATCGAGCAATTGCACCTGCTCGGGGCTGGCGCCTTTTTGCGGGCCGAACACCGCAGAAGCACCGTTGCTGCCGCACAACGGGTTGTCGACATCCGCGGCAACCTCCAGCTGCACCTGCGCCAGACGTGAGTCGAGTTCACTGGCATCCAGGCGCGCCAGTTGGCTCAAGGCCAGACCACCCTCGGCCAGCGCTTGCCCCTGTGCATCGAACAGACGCAGGCCCAAAGCCCGGAGCATGCCACTACCAGCATCGTTGGTAGCGCTGCCACCGATGGCGAGAATGATCCGCCGCGCGCCGGCATCAAGCGCGGCACTGATCAGTTGACCGGTGCCATAGGTACTGCTGCGACAGGCATCGCGCTGCCCGAGGCTGAGCAGCTGCAGGCCGCTGGCCTGGGCCATCTCGATAATTGCCGTGTGGCTCTCGGCCAACCAGCCCCAGCCGGCCTGCACCGGCTCGCCCAGCGGCCCCTGGACCAGCTGACGGCGCAGTTCACCGCTGCAGGCCGCAACAATGGCCTCCATGGTGCCTTCACCGCCGTCGGCCATCGGGCACTTGACCAGCGTCGCCTCGGGCCAGACCTGCGCCAGCCCAAGGGCAATGGCGTCGGCCACCCCTTCGGCGCTGAGGCTGTCCTTGAACGAGTCGGGGGCGATGACGATTTTCATGGGAATTCTCCTGGTCCAGATCGGTGCATGCTGACAGCTAGGCGGCGCGCGGGCTTCTGTCGGATGCACAAAAGCGGTCACCCCGGCTTGGTCAGTTTGCCCAATCAGGCATCAGCGGGCAGCAACTGCAAGCCCAGGTACAAGCTCAGCATGCCATCCAGGCGCAGGGGGTCGACTTCACTCAGTTCGGCAATCCGCTCCAGCCGATAGCGCAAACTGTTGCGGTGAATACCCAGGGCGTCAGCACAGGCCTGGCTCTGGCCATCATGCGCGCACCAGGCGCGCAAGGTAGCGAGCAACTGACCGCTGTTGTCTTTGGCGCGGATACGCTGCAAGGGTTCGAGCAACTCGTCGAGGGCGTCATCGTTGCGGTGACGCCAAAGCAGCGCTGGCAGGCGGTAACGGGCAAGGGTGAGGATCCTTTCGCTCGGCAGCACTTCGCGGCCGTAGGCCTGCAAGTCACGCACCCGCCGATAACCGCGTCGCAGTTGCTCAAGGCTCTGCGCCGGTGAGCCACTGGCCAGGCGCTGCACCTGCCAGCCATGGCGCTGCAATTTCTCCAGCAGGCGTGGCTCGTCGAGTGTCACGCTGGCCGGGCGGCACCACAGCAACGACTGACGTGCCGGGGTGACGCACCAACTGTCCGGGTAGCGGCTCATCAGCCAACTGGCCAGGGTTTCTGCTGCAGGACCGTTGTCCAGCTCAAACAGGCACGGCACCCGTGGCAACTGCGGCTTGAGTCCCAACTGCCGGGCTTCGTCGACCAAGCGTGGCGAATCTCCCGAGCCCCCCAGCAGCAAGGCGAGCAAATCGTCGCAGCGTTGCCGCCGCCATTGCTGCTCGACCTGCATATGCCGTTGGGCCAGGAGCATCTCGGCGGTCATGCACACCAGTTGCGCGTAGGTCCGCAATTGCTGCGGATCGCCGGTCAGGCCGAGCACGCCCATCAAGCGCCCGTCGAGCAACAGCGGCACGTTGATTCCCGGCTGCACGCCCTTCAGACACTTGGCCGCCTCGACATCCAGTTCGACGACGCGGCCGTTGGCCAACACCAACTGAGCGCCTTCGTGACGGGTGTTGATGCGCTCCGGTTCGCCACTGCCAAGGATCAACCCCTGGCTGTCCATGACGTTGACGTTGCAGGGCAAAATCGCCATCGCCCGATCGACGATATCTTGCGCCAGATCATGGTCCAGTTCGAACATGGGAGGATCCTTGTTGTCGCAATGATTGGTCCGCGGCACAGCAGGCCGCTGAAAATGCTGTGCAAAAGCACAAAGACAGCCACGGTCCGCTCACCGAGACTCATCGCAGCAGCCGCCTCGACGCAGGCTGCGGCGATAAAAATAAACGAAGAGAGCAAATCATGTCATACAGCCCTGCCCCTGACCAAGGCCAAGACGACACCCGCAATGCGCTGTATCGGCGCATCACCCTGCGGCTGATCCCCTTCATCTTCATCTGCTACCTGTTCAACTACCTGGACCGGGTCAACGTTGGCTTCGCCAAGTTGCAGATGCTCGATGCGCTGAAGTTCAGCGAAACCATCTACGGCCTCGGCGCCGGCATCTTCTTCATTGGCTACGTGTTGTGCGGCCTGCCCAGCAACCTGGCACTGAACCGCTTCGGTCCGCGACGCTGGATCGCGCTGATGATGATCGTCTGGGGCACGCTGTCGACCTGCCTGCTGTTCGTCACCACGCCCATGGAGTTCTACGTGCTGCGCCTGTTCACCGGCGCCGCTGAAGCAGGCTTCTTCCCCGGCATCGTGCTGTACCTCTCGCGCTGGTTCCCGGCCACCCGCCGTGGGCGGATCATGGCCCTGTTCATGTCGGCGATCCCGGTTTCCGGGCTCCTCGGCGGGCCATTCTCCGGCTGGATCCTCAACCACTTCGCCGCCGGTCAACATGGCCTGGCGGGCTGGCAGTGGATGTTCCTGATCCAGGGGCTGCCAACCGTATTGCTGGGCTTCATGGCAGTGTTCCTGCTCAGTGACGGCTACGCCACAGCCAAATGGCTGAGCCCGACAGAGCGCGAAATCATCAAGCACGACCTGGCCGTGGATGCCGCCAGCAGGCCGGTCACCACCAGTGACAGCCTGCTGTCGGTGTTCACCAACCCGATGATCTGGACCTTCGGCTTCGTTTATTTCTGCATCCAGAGCGGCGTGTACGCGATCAACTTCTGGCTGCCGTCGATCATCAAGAGCCTGGGCTTCAGCGATGCCCTGCTGATTGGCTGGTTGAGCGCGATCCCGTACTTGCTGGCGGGCGTGTTCATGCTGCTGGTGGGCCGTTCGGCAGACCTGCGCAATGAGCGCCGTTGGCACCTGGTGGTACCGATGCTGATGGGCGCGGTGGGCCTGCTGATCGCCGTCAACTTCGCCCACAGCCCGGCGATTGCCATTGTCGGCCTGAGCATTGCCACCATGGGCGCCCTCACCGGCCTGCCGATGTTCTGGCCGATGCCTACCGCCTTGCTCAGTGCCGGCACTGCGGTGGCGGGCCTGGCGATCATCAACTCGGTCGGGCAGATGGCTGGCTTCCTCAGCCCCTACCTGGTGGGTTTCATCAAGGACCAGACCGGCTCGACCGATGCGGCGCTGTACTCGCTGGCGGCATTGATTGTGGTCGGCAGCCTGGTGGCCTTGCGCGTGTCGCGCACGCGGGTTACTGGTTCGGTGGCTGAACCGGTGAACTGAGGCGGCCCCATCGCGGGGCAAGCCCGCTCCCACCAGGATGGTGATAAGCCGGTGGGAGCGGGCTTGCCCCGCGATGCTTTCAAACCCCTCTAGAACTGTGTAAAACAGATCGGATCCAAACCGCCAAGGATTCTCGATCATGATCTACCGTCCTTTGGGCCGCAGTGGCCTGCAAGTGTCCGCCCTGACCTTGGGCAGCATGATGTTCGGCGAGCCCACCAGCGCCGAAGACTCGTCGCGCATCATCGACAAAGCCTGGGACCAGGGCATCAATTTCATCGATACCGCCGACGTCTACAACGCCGGGCGCAGCGAAGAGATCGTCGGTGAAGCCATTGCCCGCAACCGTCATGAATGGGTGCTGGCAACCAAGGTTGGCTTTGGCCCGGCCGATGGCCTGCCCAACCGCAGCGGTTTGAGTCGCAAGCACATTTTCAACGCCATCGAAGCCAGCCTGACCCGCTTGGGTACAGACTACCTGGACATCTACTACCTGCACCGCGAAGACCACAACACGCCGCTGGAGGTCACGGTCGCTGCCATCGGCGATCTGCTGCGCCAGGGCAAGATTCGCCATTGGGGGGTGTCCAACTTCCGCGGCTGGCGCATCGCCGAGATCTGCAACCTGGCCGAACGCCTGGGCGTGCCAAAACCGGTGGTCAGCCAGCCGTTGTACAACATCGTCAACCGCCAGGCCGAGCCTGAACAGTTCCAGGCCGCGGCGTACCACGGCCTGGGCATCGTGCCCTTCAGTCCGTTGGCCCGCGGCGTGCTCAGCGGCAAGTACGCACCGAACGCCGCACCGGATGCCGGTAGCCGAGCCGGGCGCCAGGACAAGCGCATCCTGGAAACCGAGTGGCGCCAGGAGTCCCTGGCCATCGCCCAGAAAATCCACGCCTATACCCAGGACAAGGGCGTCGGCATGGTCGAGTTCGCTATTGCCTGGGTGCTGAATAATCAGCTGGTCAGCTCGGCCATCGTCGGGCCGCGCACCGAAGCCCAGTGGGACACTTACGGTGGCGCACTGCAGGTAACGATCAGCGCTGAAGACGAAGCCTTCATCGACTCGCTGGTCACCCCGGGGCACGCTTCCACCCATGGCTACAACGATGTCGCGCATTTCGTCAGCGGGCGCCTGCCACGGTAGACGCACCCATGCATGCAAAAATGCAGATTCCGCCTGCAGTTTTGTCGATTGTAATGAGCAAATTTGCACTGATAGGATCCCCCGATCCTCTAGCGCCTACCCAAATCGTGATATTTCACGTGGAAAATCAATAACAAAGCAGGGAGACAGCGATGACCGCGCACGCTCAAACGCCGACCGAGGCGCCAATACTGGCCGAGGTCCGCAACCATATCGGTCACTTGACCCTCAACCGCCCCGCCGGCCTCAACGCCCTGACCCTGGACATGGTGCGCGGCCTACAGCAGCAGCTCAATGCCTGGTCTGCCGATCCGCAGGTCCACGCCGTGGTCCTGCGCGGTGAAGGCCCGAAAGGCTTCTGCGCCGGTGGCGACATCCGCTCGCTGTACGACAGCTACAAAGCCGGCGACAGCCTGCACCGCGATTTCTTCATCGAGGAATACGCCCTCGACCTGTGCATCCACCATTACCGCAAGCCGATCCTGGCCCTGATGGACGGCTTTACCCTGGGTGGCGGCATGGGCCTGGCCCAAGGCGCCGAGCTGCGCGTGGTCACCGAGCGCAGTCGCCTGGCGATGCCGGAAGTCGGCATCGGTTACTTCCCCGACGTCGGCGGCAGCTATTTCCTGTCCCGCGTTCCGGGTGAACTGGGCACCTATCTGGGCGTCACTGGCGTACAGGTTCAGGCCGCTGACGCGCTGTATTGCGGCCTCGCCGACTGGTACCTGGACAGCAGCAAGCTGGCCCTGCTGGATGAGCGTCTCGATAGCCTGAACTTTGGCGATCATCCGCTCAAGGACCTGCAAGGTGTGCTGGCCAAGCTTGGCACCCAGGTGCTCGACGGCGCGCCGCTGGCCAGACTGCGCCCGGCCATCGATCACTTCTTTGCCCTGGCGGACGTCAGCAGTATCGTGGAACAACTACGGGCGGTGACCGTAGCCGACAGCCACGAATGGGCGCTGAAAACCGCCGACCTGCTGGAAACCCGCTCCCCGCTGGCCATGGCCGTCACCCTCGAGATGCTCCGTCGCGGCCGCCACCTGAGCCTGGAAGACTGCTTCAAGATGGAACTGCATCTGGACCAGCAATGGTTCGACCATGGCGACCTGATCGAAGGCGTACGCGCGCTGATCATCGACAAGGACAAGCAGCCTCGCTGGAATCCCCCGACCCTCGCCGGCCTGAGCCGCAAACGCGTGGATCAATTCTTCGAAGGCCTGTGAAGCCTGGAGTACGCAGATGCAAGACCTGGAACTGACAGAAGAACAGATCATGATCCGCGACATGGCCCGCGATTTCGCCCGTGGCGAGATCGCACCCCATGCCCAGGCCTGGGAAAAGGCCGGCTGGATCGATGATGAAGTGGTCAAGAAAATGGGCGAACTGGGCCTGCTCGGCATGGTCGTGCCCGATCAATGGGGCGGCAGCTACACCGACTATGTCGCCTATGCCTTGGCCGTAGAAGAAATCGCCGCCGGCGATGGTGCCACCGGTGCACTGATGAGCATCCACAACTCGGTGGGCTGCGGCCCCCTGCTCGCCTACGGCAGCGCCGAGCAACAACAGACCTGGCTGGAGCGCCTGGCAACCGGTCAAGTGATCGGCTGTTTCTGCCTGACCGAGCCGCAAGCCGGGTCCGAAGCGCACAACCTGCGGACCCGCGCCGAGTTGCAGGGTGACCATTGGGTGATCAATGGCGCCAAACAGTTCGTCAGCAACGCACGTCGTGCTGGCCTGGCCATCGTCTTCGCGGTGACCGACCCAGAGCTTGGCAAGAAAGGCATCTCGGCGTTCCTGGTGCCAACCGAGAACGAAGGTTTTGTGGTTGACCGCAGCGAGCACAAGATGGGCATCCGCGCCTCCGACACCTGCGCCGTGACCTTGAACAACTGCCGCATTCCCGCCGCCAACCTGCTCGGCGAGCGCGGCAAAGGCCTGGCCATTGCCCTGTCCAACCTTGAAGGCGGACGTATCGGCATCGCTGCCCAGGCACTGGGTATCGCCCGTGCCGCTTTTGAAGCGGCCCTGGTGTATTCGCGGGACCGTATCCAGTTCGGCAAACCGATCAACGAGCACCAGAGCATCGCCAACCTGCTGGCCGACATGCAGGTCCAGATCAATGCCGCACGCCTGCTGATCCTGCATGCCGCGCGCCTGCGCAGTGCAGGAAAACCGTGCTTGAGCGAAGCCTCGCAGGCCAAGCTGTTCGCCTCGGAAATGGCCGAACGGGTCTGCTCCAAAGCGATCCAGGTGCATGGTGGTTACGGCTATCTGGAAGATTACCCGGTGGAGCGCTACTACCGCGATGCACGGATCACCCAGATTTATGAGGGGTCAAGCGAGATCCAGCGCATGCTGATTGCGCGGGAGCTGAAGCACTACGCGCTGTAGGAGCAACTGTCTGTCACCGGGTTAACTGTAGGAGCGGATTTATCCGCGATGGGCCGCATCGCGGCCCCAAAAGATGGGCCTGCTATGCAGTCCATCGCGGATTAATCCGCTCCTACAGCAAATTAGCCATTGAAACCACAGCAAGGCCTGAAGTAAGCTCGAACCCATCAACCGGAGAGTCCCATGTCGCCATCCACCTTCATCCACACGCAACACGCAGGTCGCCCATCGCGTCCCGTGCTGGCTGTGGCCGAGTGCGCGACTGCCGCTCCTGCTGCGTTTTATTTTGGGTATTGGTTTAGCCACAGGCGCCGCTGATACCCACACCGGCGCCCACTTTCAAGGGGCCGCCGAATACGAGAATACTCAACCCCCGGTCGGCCTCCCGACCGGGGGTTTTGTTTTTCAGGCCCCACGACACCGAACAGATAGCGAGGATTACCCCATGAACTACTCCACCTACCAGCGTTACCCAAGCTTTACCGCGTGGCGATTTAGCCAATCCCGTTCGGGCCAGTTTGCCGCCTCCGATCGGTCCAGCACAGGTGGCACCACCACACCGAATGCCAATCCGGCTCTTTGTCGAACACCTCGATAGGGCCGACCGCGCGGGCCTGAACCCGCCGTCTGCCCAGGGAAAAATCGCCATGCAATCGTCTTCGCTCGCTCTGCCCCTGACCCAGCCTCAAGCCGCCAATACTGCGGTCAGCCACCGTCTGCCCAGCCCGCACCTGCTCAAACAGCAGATGCCGCTTTCCACTGCCCTTGCCCATCAGGTCGAGCAGCATCGCCAGGCCGTCCGCGCCATTCTCGAAGGCCGCGACTCGCGCCTGCTGGTGATCGTCGGCCCTTGCTCGATCCACGACCCGCGCTCAGCCCTGGAATACGCCGACCGTCTTGCCGCCCTCAGTGACGCAGTCAGCGACGAGCTGCTGCTGGTGATGCGCGCCTACGTCGAAAAGCCCCGCACCACGGTGGGCTGGAAAGGCCTGACCTACGATCCGCACCTGGACGGCAGCGACGACATGCACGCCGGCATCGCCCTGTCCCGCGGGCTGATGCTGAGCATGCTTGAACGCGGCCTGCCAATTGCCACCGAGTTGCTGCAGCCGATGGCAGCCGGCTACTTCGACGACTTGCTGAGCTGGGCCGCCATCGGTGCGCGCACCACCGAGTCGCAGATCCACCGTGAGATGGTCAGCGGCCTGGCGCTGCCCGTGGGCTTCAAGAACGGCACCGACGGTGGCGTCGCCATCGCCTGCGACGCGATGCGCAGCGCGGCCCATGCGCACCGCCATTTCGGCATGGACACGCAGGGCTTCCCGGCGATTATCGAGACCCTGGGCAATCCCGACACCCATCTGGTATTGCGCGGCGGCCATCAGGGCCCGAACTACGACCAGGCCAGCGTCGCTCAGGCGCGTCAAGGCCTGTTGAAGGCCGGACTGGCGCCACGGATCATGGTCGATTGCAGCCATGCCAACAGTGGCAAAGATCCGCTGCGCCAACCGGCGGTGTTCGAAGACGTGTTGCGCCAACGCCTGGACGGTGATCGCTCGATCGTCGGCATGATGCTCGAAGGGCACCTGTTCGATGGTTGTCAGAGCCTGGGCAAAGAGCCGCTACGCTACGGCGTGTCCATCACTGACGGCTGCCTGGGCTGGGCTTCCACGCAGCGGTTGTTGCAGCAAGCCTGCGATGCACTGTCACGACACCAGAACCGCTGACCTTCGAAGCAGTAAAAAGAACACCCCACGATCAGCGCTGACTATCAAAGCAGTAAATTCAGTCAACGTCCTGATCCTGGGGAGAGTAGTCGGCAACTTTCCCGTCGCCAGCAGTGACTGTCAGCTTCAAAACAGGAAGGTAGCGGTTGTCTGTGTTCAAGTAGTCGCGTTGAAAGACTTTCGCGTCCCGGCTAGCGTTACCGCTGCCGGTGTGAAAAAAGGCTTCGAGAGGAAGTTGCCTGCCGATATTCTGTGGCCAGGCGGCGATCATCCATTCGTTCCACGCCCCCTTGCCGACCATGCTCGCGTCCGCCCGAATGGCTGCACCTAACTGGACTCCCTGTACGTCCGGATCAATGGCACAACTGGTCCCGGGGCTGTTTCTGTAGGCAGCCAGCCACGTAGCCAAAGTGTTTCTGTTGGGGGTACACAATCCTCGAAACGTACACATGTCGGATGCTCCGCTTGTTCCTGCATTGAACGGATAGATGCAACGCAGGGTCAGTGGATAGGCGGTGGGCGCGGACAATGGCGCCATGACCAAGCCTTGGGCTCCAGCCAAACCAGTGACCCCCTGATCCTTGCGTAACCATGTAAAAGAGACACCATTTCCCCTCACAGAACTGTCGCTCGGATTCCACACGTGGAAATTGCCAACTGACGTCCCACGGGCCATCAGCCCACTGCAATGGAACGGCGGCGTTCCATCGGGGCAGCTTGGCGCGGTCTCGGCAAAACGCGCATTCAGCCGGGCCGCGACGGTGTAGCCGTAGTCCAGCTGCTCCATCTGGTTGAAGCCGAAGCGCACCTGGCCGGCCTCGGTCCTGGCATAGCGCAGCACCGGTAACCACTCCCCGGTGACATCGAAGAATGCACGTTGCGCGTTATGGGCCCGCAACAGCGCCTTGGGGTCGGCAAAGTCGTAGTACACCGCCTCGATAGCCACACCAGCGGGTGCCTGATCGTTCCAGTTGTCGATTGCCACCTGCCAGCCGCCTTCGGTTTGTCGGCCGGTATAGGGCTTGCCCTGAGCGATGGCGCTGAAGCGATCCTGGAACACGAAGCCGACCTTGCCCGCCGGCTTGGCCTGCGGGGCGTCGTCACGCAGCAACAAGAAGTCCTGCTGCGCTCCGGCACCGAGCCTCCAGAACGTTGCCGGATTACCCGCCGCCACATCGCGTACCAGCACACCGCTACAGGCAAACAATGGATTGTCTCCGGGGCATTCAGCCACCGTTCGGGTCAGGCGGAAGTTGAGCACTTGCGCGGTTTGTGCGCCGGTCTGTTGCTCCGGTGTGCTCAGGGTGGAGATGTCTCGCACCTGGGTGCAGGCTGTCAGTAGCAGTACAACCAGCAGGAAAATAATCGAACGCTTGCATGTCCTCATGACGGCTCACCTCAAACTATCGGTTTTACAACCAAGTCCTTTGCCTATCGCAGCGATGGATTAGTCAACGCTCTGTTCACTGGGCAAGTAGGTGAATACCTGCCCTTCTGCGGCAAGAGGAATCAGTTCCAGAACCGGCAAGTAGCGCTCATCGGTATTGAGGTAGTCGCGTTGAAAGGTCTGTGCGCCAGGCACGCCATTCCCGCCTTCTTGGGAAGTCCTGGTGTGGAAGAAGGCTTCGAGTGGCAATTGCCGACCAATATTCTGTGGCCAGGGAGTGATCAGCCATTCGTTCCATCCATAAGGGTCACGAACCCTGGAGTCATTGCGTATATCCGTGAGGAGTTGAACGCCTTGTACGTCCGGATCAATAGCGCAGCTCGACGTAGGTCTGGTGCGGTAGGCAGTCATCCATGTTGCCAACGTATTGCTGTTGGGGGTGCACAAACCTCGAAATGTGCACATGTCGGTTGCTGTGCTTGATGCAGCATCAAACGGATAGATGCAGCGCAGGGTCAGGGGATGGGCGACAGGCGCAGACATCGGGGCCATGACGAAACCTTGCCCTTTGAAGGTCTTGCGCGCCTGTTGATCGGCACGAAACCAGGAAAACGAAACGCCATTACCTCTGATTGAGCTGGGACTGGGATTCCAGGCGTGAAAGTTACCGACATCAGTGCTTCGCACCAATAAACCGCTGCAGTGGAAAGGCGGCGTTCCATCCGGGCAGCTTGGCGTGGTCTCGGCAAAACGCGCATTCAGCCGGGCCGCTACGGTGTAGCCGTAGTACAACTGTTCCATCTGATTGAAGCCAAAGCGCACCTGGCCGGCCTCGGTCCTGGCATAGCGCAGCACCGGCAGCCACTCCCCGGTGACATTGAAGAATGCCCGTTGCGCGTTATGGGCCCGCAACAACGCCTTGGGGTCGGCAAAGTCGTAGTACACCGCCTCGATAGCCACGCCAGCGGGAGCCTGGTCGTTCCAGTTATCGATTGCCACCTGCCAGCCGCCTTCGGTTTGTCGGCCGGTATAGGGCTTGCCTTGAGCGATGGCGCTGAAGCGATCCTGGAACACGAAGCCGACCTTGCCCGCCGGCTTGGCCTGCGGGGCGTCGTCACGCAGCAACAAGAAGTCCTGCTGCGCTCCGGCACCGAGCCTCCAGAACGTTGCCGGATTACCCGCCGCCACGTCGCGTACCAGCACTCCGCTACAGGCAAACAGTGGATTGTCTCCGGGGCATTCAGCCACTGTTCGGGTCAAGCGGAAGTTGAGCACTTGCGCGGTTTGTGCGCCGGTCTGTTGCTCCGCCGTGCTCAGCGAGGAGATGTCCCGGACCTGGGAGCATGCGGTCAGCAGCAGCACTAACAGCAGAAATGGAATCGAACGTTTACACACCCTCATGACAGCTCACTCGTTGAAGTCTCTGGGCACTCATTCAAGAGCGGATCGTGCCCAGGCCACAACTGGCAGATTTGTCAGGTGACAAAGCTGATTTCCGGGCTATAAAGCCCAGGAAGCAGAAGCATTGCGCGGATAATTGCGCTAGGCTTGCCGTTCATTCACTAGGAGTCTTTCTCATGGCAAAAGCCACTGCCCGCCACATCCTTGTCAGCAGCGAAGCCAAGTGCAACGAACTGAAGGCACAGATCGAAGGCGGTGCCGATTTCGCTGAAGTCGCCAAGGCCAACTCAACCTGCCCGTCCAGCCGCCAAGGTGGTGACCTGGGTTCGTTCGGCCCTGGCCAGATGGTCAAAGAATTCGATACCGTCGTGTTCAGTGCCCCTCTGAACGTGGTCCAAGGCCCGGTCAAAACCCAGTTCGGCTACCACCTGCTGGAAGTCACCAGCCGCCAGGACTGAGTCCTGCCAATGCGACTGGCGGCCATGCTGCGCCGGGTGATTGCACCTGGCTCGTTGCTGGTTTGCTTGTTGCTGACATGCCCGGGGCTGCGCGCCGCACCCGGGCATGCTCTGACTGTCTATGGCGAGCCCCCGCGCTATCCCGCCAACTTCAGCCACTTTACCTATACCAATCCCAACGCCCCGAAGGGCGGCAGCCTGCGCCGCTCGGCGATCGAGATCGGCCAGTTCGACCATGTCCTGCCGTATATCGACAAGGGTATCGGCGTCGCTGAAGTCGATGGCTGGTTGTATGCCCCGCTGGCCGTGCGCGCCCAGGATGAGCCCTACACTGTCTATGGCCTGGTCGCCCGCCAGCTGGAACGCGACTCTGACGGACGCTGGTTGCGCTTCTACCTCGACCCGCGCGCACGATTTGCCGATGGCCAACCGATTCGCGCCGAAGATGTGCGCTACACCTTCGATCTATTCATGCGTGAGGGCAACCTCAAGTACCGCACCCAGTTCGCCGATGTCGAACGGGTCGAGATAGAGGGCCCACGACAGATCCGCTTTCATTTCAAGAGCAACCAGAACCGTACCTTGCCCCTGGACCTGGCGACCCTGCCGGTGCTGCCCGAACACTGGTGGAAAGACCGCGACTTCGCCAATGGCGGCGGTTTCGAAGCGCCGCTGGGCAGCGGCCCATACCGTATCGGCAAGATCGACAACGGCCGCAGCGTCACCTTCGAGCGCGAGCCCGACTGGTGGGGCCGCGACCTGCCGGTCAATCGTGGGCGCTACAACTTCGACCGCCTGAGCATCGAGTACTTCGGCGACACCGAAGTGGCGCGTCAGGTGCTACGCGGCGGCGGCTTCGACTACAACCGCGAGTTCTCCGCCACCGGTTATTCGATCGGCTACAACAGCCCGGCGCTGGACGACGGTCGCCTGCAGCGCGCGCACCTGGCCAAGGAGGCGCCGCAGACTGCCCAGGGTTTCGTCTTCAACCTGCAGCGTCCGGTGTTCAAGGACCGCCGGGTGCGTCAGGCGTTGGCCCTGCTGTGGGATTTCGAATGGAGCAACCGGCAGATGATGCGCAACATGTACATCCGCCAGCAGAGTTTTTTCGCCAACAGTGCCTTGGCGGCCCGCGCCTTGCCCGATGCGCAGGAACTCAAACTGCTGGAGTCTCTGCGCGGACAAGTCCCCAATGAAGTCTTCAGTCAGGTGTTCGAAGCGCCGCGTACCGACGGATCGGGTCTGATTCGTGACAAGCAGCTAGAGGCCCTGGCCCTGCTCGACGCCGCGGGCTGGAAGCCCCATGGCGACCAACTGGTCAATGCTCAAGGCGAGCCGCTGGCCTTCACCTTTCTCAACGGCCAGGCCGGTTTCGAGCGCCTGTTGCTGCCGTGGAAGCGCAATCTGGCGCAGATCGGCATCACCCTGGAAATCCGCCGCATCGACGCCTCACAGTACGTCAACCGGCTGATGGCCCGCGACTATGACCTGATCGTCACCGGCTACCCGGTGTCGCCTTCGCCGGGGCTTGAGCTGTACAACTTCTTTGGCTCGGCGGCGGCCAACGACCCGGGCTCGAACAACTACATGGTCTTGCAGGACCCGGCGGTGGACCGCCTGCTCGACGGTTTGGTCAAGGCCGAGACCAAGGCCGACATGCTCCGCCATGCCCATGCGCTGGACCGGGTATTGAGCTGGAACTACTACTGGATTCCCAACTATTACCCGCCGGGTTCGTCGACGGTATGGTGGAACCGCTTCGGCCTGCCCAAGGTGCAGCCGAGCAACGATGAAGGCCTGGACAGCTGGTGGGAAGTCAGCCCCACGGCGCTGACCAATACACAGATGGCCGAGCGTCTCAAGGAGCAGCCATGACCGCCTACATCCTGCGCCGGCTATTGCTGATCATACCGACCCTGCTGATCATCCTGTTGGTCAACTTCGTCATCGTCCAGTCCGCACCGGGCGGGCCGGTGGAACAGGCGATTGCCCGCTTGCAAGGTATCGGCGGTGGTGCGCCGGGGGCCAGCGTCGAAACCTTGCACACCAGCTCCCGCGCCAGCCGCGGCCTGGACCCCAAGCTGATCGAAGACATCAAGCGCCAGTATGGTTTCGACAAGTCGGCCCCCGAGCGCCTGTGGCTGATGCTTACGCAGTACGCCCACCTGGATTTCGGCAACAGTTTCTTTCGCGGCGCCAAGGTCACCGACCTGATCCTGGAAAAAATGCCGGTTACCCTCTCGCTGGGCTTCTGGGCCACCCTGATTACCTATCTGGTGTCGATCCCGCTGGGCATCCGCAAGGCGATACGCCATGGCACCGCCTTCGATGCCTGGAGCAGCAGCCTGATCGTGATCGGCTACGCCCTGCCCTCGTTCCTTTTTGCCCTGTTGCTGATCGTGCTGTTTGCCGGCGGCACTTCGCTGAACTGGTTTCCGGTGCGCGGACTGGTTTCGGAGAACTTCGACCAGCTCAGCATGCTGGGCAAACTCGCCGACTATTTCTGGCACCTGGTGCTGCCGGTGGGCGCGCTGGTGATCGGCGGTTTCGCGACCCTGACGTTGCTGACCAAAAACGCCTTCCTCAATGAAATTACCCGCCAGTATGTGATCACCGCCCGTGCCAAAGGCCTGAGTGAACGTCGGGTGCTGTACGGCCACGTGTTTCGCAATGCCATCCTGCTGGTTGTCGCCGGCATTCCGCAGGCCTTGATCAGTGTGTTCTTCGCCGGCTCGTTGCTGATCGAAGTGATCTTCTCCCTCGATGGCCTCGGGCGCATGAGCTATGAGGCCGCTGTCTCGCGGGACTATCCGGTGGTGTTCGGCTCGCTGTTCATTTTCACCCTGTTCGGTCTGTTGATCCGCCTGATCGGCGACCTGTGCTACACCTTGGTCGATCCTCGTATCGACTTTGCCACGAGGGCGCACTGATGTTCAGCCTGTCGCCGGTTTCCCGCAGACGCCTGCAACGCTTTCGGCGCAACCGCCGCGGCTGGATTTCGCTGTGGCTGTTTGGCGTGCTGCTGGTGCTGAGCCTGGGCGCCGAGCTGGTGGCCAACGACAAACCGCTGCTGATGAGCTATCAGGGCCAATGGTACTTCCCGGCCTTCAAGCGCTACACCGAGCAGACCTTCGGCGGCCAGTTGCCATTCCAGCCGGACTACCGCAGCCAGTACGTGCAAAAGTTGATCAAGGATCAGGGCGGCTGGATGCTGTTCGCCCCGGTGCCGTTCAGTGCCGACACGCCCAACTACGACCTGCAGCAACCTACCCCCAGCCCGCCGTCGGCGGTGAACTGGCTGGGTACGGACGACCAGGCCCGCGATGTACTGGCGCGGGTGCTGTATGGCACGCGGGTATCGATCCTGTTTGCCCTGGCGCTGACCCTGATCAGCACGGTGATCGGCATTGCCGCCGGGGCCTTGCAGGGCTATCACGGCGGCTGGGTCGACCTGATCGGGCAACGCTTGCTGGAGGTGTGGTCAGGCTTGCCGGTGCTTTATCTGCTGATCATCCTCAGTGGCTTTGTCGAGCCGAATTTCTGGTGGTTGCTGGGCATCATGTCGCTGTTTTCCTGGCTGGCTCTGGTGGATGTGGTGCGCGCCGAGTTCTTGCGTGGGCGCAACCTCGAATACGTACAGGCCGCACGCGCCCTGGGCCTGCGAGACAGCGGGGTAATCCTGCGGCACATTTTGCCCAACGCCATGAATGCCACCTTCACTTACCTGCCGTTCATTCTCACCGGCGCGATCACCACCCTCACCGCCCTGGACTTCCTCGGCTTCGGCATGCCCGCCGGCAGTGCTTCACTGGGAGAGCTGGTCAACCAGGGCAAGCAGAACCTGCAGGCACCCTGGCTGGGTTTTACCGCGTTCTTTGCCCTGGCCCTGATCCTGTCGCTGCTGGTGTTCATCGGCGATGCCTTGCGCGAAGCCTTCGATCCACGGGCATAATCGCAGCCTTTGTGTATCCGGGAGCGGCCCATGCCTGCCAGTGACAGCCTCAAGGATTATCAGCAGGTGCGCCAGCTGGCGATCCGTTCGCTATTCGAAATCATCGAGCAATCCAGCGAAGGCACGCTCATCGTCGACCGTGATGCACGGATTGTGTGGATGAACGAACGCTACGCGCGGCGCTTTGGTCTTGAAGACGCCGCCAGCGTTATTGGCCAGCCTTGCGAGCGAGTGATTCCCGGCAGCCTGATGCGTGAAGTGGTCAACAACGGCAGGCCGATCCTGCTGGACATGCTCGATACCCCCAAGGAACCCCTGGTGGTCATGCGTCTGCCGGTGCACGACGGCAATGGCGCGTTGATCGGTGCCATCGGTTTCGCCCTGTTCGATGAACTGCACAGCCTGTCGCCGCTGCTCAAGCGCTACGCCAGCATGCAGCAGGAGCTGGCCTCGACCCGCTCGTTGCTGCGTGCCCGTCAGGCCAAATACAGCTTTGCCCAGTTCATCGGCACCAGCGCCGCCAGCCTGGAGGTCAAGCGCCGGGCCCGGCGCGGCGCCAGTAGTGACTCGGCAGTATTGCTGCTGGGCGAAACCGGCACCGGCAAGGAGCTGCTGGCCCATGCGATCCATGCGGCCTCGCCGCGGGCGCACAAGGCGTTTGTCAGCATCAACAGTGCCGCGATTCCGGAAACCCTGCTGGAGGCCGAGTTCTTTGGCACCGCCCCGGGAGCCTACACAGGTGCCGACCGCAAAGGCCGTTCGGGCAAGCTGCAACTGGCCGAGGGCGGCACGCTGTTTCTCGATGAAATCGGCGACATGCCGTTGCCGTTGCAGAGCAAATTGCTGCGGGTGCTGCAGGAGAAGGAATATGAGCCGGTCGGTTCCAACCAGATGATGCGCAGCGATGTGCGCATCATTGCAGCGACCTCCACTGACCTCACTGCGGCCATGGCCCGTGGCGAGTTTCGCGCCGATCTGTATTACCGCCTGAATGTGCTGCCAATCCAGGTGCCAGCGCTGCGTGAACGTCTGGATGACCTGCCAGCCCTGAGCGAAGCGATTCTCGAAGACCTGGGTAGCCAGCACGAGCTGGATGACGAAGCCCAGGCACTGCTGGCCCGACATGCCTGGCCGGGCAACATCCGCGAGCTGCGTAACGTGCTGGAGCGCGCCACCTTGCTCGCCGACCAGTCACGCCTGGGCATCAAGGACGTGCACGCGGCGCTGGGTAACCTGACGCCGCTGGAGGTACCGGCACAGCCACTGGACTACAAGCAATCCTGTGCCGAATTTGAACGGCAGCTGTTGACCAGCACCCTTGCCCGCCACGCCGGGAATGTGCCGGAGGCCGCACGGCAGCTGGGGTTAGGGCGATCTACCCTGTACAAGAAACTGGTTGCGCTGGGGATCAAGTCTCAATAAAGAGATTTGCCTCTCGATTTAGAGATAACTACTCATCCTGTACGAGATGGCCTTGCCGGCGATGGGGTGCGGAGCAGTCCCCGCTTGGCAAGACTTTGCCTAGCATCGCCGGCATGGCCAGCTCCTACAGTGCATGTCTCTAATTTGAGATAAATCATTGAAACTATTTCACGAAAAACAAAATTACTGTTTTAAATCAGCTAGTTATAAATCTGGCACGATTCCCGCTATCTCCGCCGAACCAACAAAAACAAGATGCACCCAAGGAGACACTCGATGAGTGTGATCATCGCCCTGGCAGCCCTCGCGCTGCTGATGCTGGCTGCTTACCGTGGTTATAGCGTTATCCTCTTCGCCCCCATCGCCGCCCTCGGCGCGGTACTGCTCACCGACCCCTCTGCTGTGGCCCCGGCTTTCACCGGCGTGTTCATGGAAAAGATGGTCGGCTTTATCAAACTGTACTTTCCGGTGTTCCTGCTCGGTGCGGTGTTCGGCAAGCTGATCGAACTGTCCGGGTTCTCCCGCTCGATTGTCGCCGCCGCCATCCGCCTGCTCGGCACCCGCCAGGCAATGCTGGTGATTGTGCTGGTCTGTGCGCTGCTGACCTATGGCGGGGTGTCGCTGTTCGTGGTGGTGTTCGCGGTCTATCCCTTCGCCGCCGAAATGTTCCGCCAGAGCAACATCCCCAAGCGTCTGATCCCGGCGACCATCGCCCTGGGCGCGTTTTCCTTCACCATGGACGCCCTGCCCGGCACCCCACAGATCCAGAACATCATCCCCAGCACCTTCTTCAACACCACCGCCTGGGCCGCGCCCTGGCTGGGGTTGATCGGCACTCTGTTCGTGTTCTGCAGCGGCATGCTGTACCTGCAGCGTCAGCGCAACAAGGCCCTGCGCGCCGGCGAGGGTTACGGCAGCGACCTGCGCAACGAACCGGAAACCGCCGCCGACCTGAAACTGCCTAACCCGTTGCTGGCGCTCTCACCGCTGCTGCTGGTGGGGGTGATGAACCTGCTGTTCACCCACTGGATTCCAGCCTGGTATGGCAAGACCCACAGCCTCAGCCTGCCGGGCATGAGCGCTCCGGTGCAAACCGATATTGCCAAGCTCACCGCCATCTGGGCGGTCGAGGCTGCCTTGCTGCTGGGTATCCTGCTGGTGTTGGTGGCGGGCTTTGGCGCGATCAAGCATCGTTTGGCCGAAGGCAGCAAGAGTGCCGTCAGCGGTGCGTTGCTGGCGGCGATGAATACCGCCTCCGAATACGGCTTTGGCGCAGTGATCGCCTCATTGCCGGGCTTTCTGGTACTGGCCGACGCCTTGCGCGCCATCCCCAACCCGCTGGTCAATGAAGCGATTACCGTGACCTTGCTGGCCGGCATCACCGGCTCCGCCTCCGGGGGCATGAGTATTGCCCTGGCGGCGATGTCCGACAGCTTCATCGCTGCCGCCAATGCCGCCAACATTCCCCTTGAGGTGCTGCACCGGGTAGCCGCGATGGCCAGCGGCGGCATGGACACCCTGCCGCACAACGGCGCGGTGATCACCCTGCTGGCAGTGACCGGCCTGACCCACCGCGAGGCCTACAAAGACATTTTTGGTATTACCCTGATCAAGACCCTGGCTGTGTTCGTGGTCATCGCCACCTTCTACGCTACCGGCATCGTTTAAGGAGCTACGCATGCAACTCAACGGCAAAACAGCAGTGGTTACCGGCTCCACCAGCGGCATCGGTCTGGGAATTGCCCAGGCCCTGGCCAAGGCCGGCGCCAACCTGATCCTCAACGGCTTTGGCGATGCCAGCGCGGCCATCGCCGAAGTGGCCCGCCACGGCACCCGCGTCGGTCATCACCCGGCTGACCTCGGCGATGTAGCCCAGATCGAAGACTTGTTCGCCTATGCCGAGCGCGAATTTGGCGGCGTCGACATCCTGGTCAACAACGCCGGCATCCAGCATGTCGCTGCCGTCGAAGACTTCCCGGTGGAGCGCTGGGATTCGATCATTGCCATCAACCTCAGCGCCGTGTTCCATGGCACTCGCCTGGTACTGCCGGGCATGCGCCAACGCAATTGGGGCCGGATCGTCAACATCGCCTCTGTGCACGGGCAGGTCGGCTCCACCGGCAAGGCCGCCTACGTTGCCGCCAAGCACGGGGTGGTCGGCCTGACCAAAGTGGTGGGCCTGGAAACCGCCACCAGCAACATCACCTGCAACGCCATTTGCCCCGGCTGGGTGCTGACTCCGCTGGTGCAAAAACAGATCGACGACCGCGCGGCCAGCGGCATTGATGCGCAGCAAGCACAGCACGATCTGTTGGCCGAGAAGCAGCCTTCGTTGGCTTTTGTCACTCCCGAACATCTGGGTGAGCTGGTATTGTTCCTCTGTAGCGAGGCTGGCAGTCAGGTTCGTGGCGCTGCCTGGAACATCGACGGCGGCTGGCTGGCCCAATGACGGGCGGCCCGGGATCTGGCTGCGGCATCGTCTTTTTTACCTGCAAGGAGGCCTTATGCGCCCAATCCCTTTCACTGCGTTGTTCGCCCTGACCCTGGCCCTTGGTACTTCGGTACAGGCGGCCAGCCTCAAGGATGTCGCGCCCTATCCCGAGGCCGAAAAAGGCTTTAGCCGCCAGGTCATCCACCTGCCGGCGCAAGCCGATGAGGCGAACTTCAAGCTCGAAGTGCTGGCCGGCAAGCAGCTGCAGGTCGACTGCAACCGTCAGCGCCTGGGCGGTAACCTGGAAGAAAAGACCCTGCAAGGCTGGGGTTACAGCTACTACCGTCTGGACAAAGTCATGGGCCCGGCCTCGACGCTGATGGCCTGCCCGGACAACGTCAAGAAAGAAGCCTTCGTTCCGGTAGTCGGTGATGGTTTCCTGCTGCGTTACAACAGCAAGTTGCCGGTGGTGGTCTATGTGCCGGAAGGCGTTGAAGTGCGCTACCGCATCTGGTCCGCCTCTGATGAGGTGAAGAACGCTACAGTGGAATAAAGGCTGTGTAGGAGCGGGCTTGCCCCGCGATTGCGAACGGACAATTGCATCGCGGGGCAAGCCCGCTCCCACATACAGTTGCCCTGACAACCTGGGGAACGCGGCATGAACGAAGTGCTCTGGCGCCCGAGCGAGGCGCGCATTCAGGCCAGTCACATGGATGCCTTTCGCCGTGAGGTCAATCAACGGTTCGGTCTGGCACTTGCCGACTACAGCGAGTTGCACCGCTGGAGCATCGACCAGCGTGCCGCGTTCTGGCAGACCCTTGCCGATTTTTTCCAGGTGCGCTGGCATCAGCCGGCCACCGAGGTCCTCGACGAAGGACCACAGATGCCCGATGCCCGCTGGTTCAGCGGCGCCACCCTGAATTTCGCTGAACACTTGCTGCGTCGCCGCGATGCGCATCCGGCGCTGGTAGCGGTGCGTGAAGATGGCGAACGGCGAACCCTTTCCCATGCCGAGCTGGCCGAACAGGTTGCCGGGCTGCAACGCAGCTTTCAGGCCGCCGGAATTGGCGCGGGCGATCGCGTCGCCGCGTGCATGCCCAATACCTGGCAGACGCTAGTGGCCATGCTTGCCTGCACCAGCCTGGGCGCCATCTGGTCATGCTCCTCGCCGGAGTTCGGCACCCACGGCATCATCGACCGCTTCGGCCAGATCGAGCCCAAGCTGCTGATGGTCTGTGCCGGGTATCAGTACGCGGGCAAGTACATCGACCAGGTCGACAAGATCAACGAAGTGCTGGCCCAGCTACCCAGACTCGAACACCTGCTGGTCGTGCCCTATAGCCGCACCGGCACCCGCACTGAAGCGTACCATTGCAACGCCCGCGTCAGCCTGTGGGACGACTTCTACCAGGCGGGTGGCGAACCGCAGTTCACCCCACTGCCCTTCGACCATCCGCTTTATATTCTTTATTCGAGCGGCACCACTGGCGTTCCCAAATGCATCGTCCACAGTGCCGGCGGCGTGCTACTGCAACATCTGAAGGAACACGGCCTGCACAATGATCTGGGGCCCGAAGATGTGCTGTTCTACTACACCACCTGCGGCTGGATGATGTGGAACTGGCTGGCCAGCGGCCTGGCGGTGGGCACGACCCTGGTGCTGTATGACGGCTCGCCCCTGCATCCCGGTCCGGAACGTTTGCTCGACCTGATCGACAGCGAGCGGATCACGGCATTTGGCACCAGCGCCAAATACCTGGCCGCGCTGGAACATGCGCATATCCAGCCGCGCCTGAGTCATCGCCTGGACTCGCTGAAGCTGTTGCTGTCGACCGGCTCGCCGCTGTCGCCTGAGAGCTACGACTACGTGTACCGCGAGTTCAAGGCCGATCTGTGCCTGGCCTCGATGTCGGGCGGTACTGACATCTGCTCCTGTTTCGTCATTGGCAATCCAGTGCTTCCGGTGCGGCGCGGGCAGATCCAGTGCAAGAGCCTGGGCATGGCCGTGGAGGTCTGGGACGATGACGGCAACGCCCTGATCGGCGAGAAAGGTGAACTGGTCTGCACCCGAAACTTCCCGGCCCTGCCCCTGGGTTTCTGGAACGATCCGCAAGCCGAGCGTTTCCATGCCGCCTATTTCGGCCAGTTCCCGGGCGTGTGGGCTCAGGGCGACTACGCCGAACAGACACCCGAGGGCAGCATGCTGATCCACGGCCGCTCGGACGCAGTGCTCAACCCGGGCGGTGTACGCATCGGCACTGCGGAAATCTACCGTCAGGTGGAGAAGATCGACGACGTGCTGGAGAGCGTTGCCATTGGCCAACGCTGGCACAACGATGTGCGCGTGGTGCTGTTCGTGCGTCTGCGCGAAGGCCTGCAGCTGGATGAGGCGTTGCAGGGACGGATTCGCCAGGTGATCCGTAACAACACCAGCCCGCGCCATGTGCCGGCGGTGATCGCGGCGGTCAGCGATATCCCGCGCACCATCAGCGGCAAGATCGTCGAACTGGCAATTCGTAACGTGGTGCATGGCGAGCCGGTGAAAAACACCGACGCCCTGGCCAATCCCGAAGCCCTCGAGCAATTTCGTGACCGCTCGGAGCTGCGCGATCAGGCATAATGCGCGGTTTTACCGCTTTGCGAAGGTACTCGAAATGAAAGCACAGGCCCGGCATATTCTGGTCAAGACCGCTGAAGAAGCCGAACAGCTCAAGCAACGCATTGCCAAAGGCGAGGCGTTCGATGTGCTGGCCAAAAAGTACTCGACCTGCCCGTCAGGCAAACGCGGCGGTGACCTGGGCGAAGTACGTCCGGGGCAGATGGTGGGCGCCATTGACCAGGTGATATTCAAAAAACCGCTGCGCGTGGTGCACGGCCCGATCAAGAGCAAGTTCGGCTATCACCTGGTTCAGGTGTTCTATCGCGACTAAAGGCTATCGTGGCGACGGTCTGCGCGCAGCTGACGCTGACCGGCCAGATCGTTGCGCAAGCCGACGATCAGGTTGGAAATCGCCCGGCTGCTGGTCAACTGGTCGGCGTTGATCCCGGTTACCAGCAGGTCGACCCGCTCGCAACTGCGGTCGAACACCCTGACGGTCAACGACCGGTCCGCAGCCAGGGTGCACTGGCAGCGGGTGGGTAAAAAACTGCTTTCTATGATATTGCGCAACTCCAGGGTCGAGAGCATCGGTACGTCTCCTTGGCGGGTGGCGGGCAGCGGATCCGTGTGCCCGGTCCAGCGATAAGCCTAGGACATTTCCCCCGGTTCTCTCAGACCCTTTCTCTATAAGCACCTGACGCAGAATTACCCGCGGCGCGCCGCCAGCAGGCCGAGGCCGGCGCAACTGAGCAGCGTGGCACTGACGCGGTTGAACACGCGCCGTGGTCCCGGCTGGTTGAACCAGCGTTGCAGGTAGGCCCCCAGCCAGGCATAAATGGCAATCGCCGCCCACTCCAGCAACAGGAACAAACCGCCCAGCCAGGCGAACTGCTCGGCCACCGGCATCGGGCTGGCAACCTGAACGAACTGGGGCAGGAAGGCGGTGAAGATCAGGATGGCCTTGGGATTGCCCGCCGCCACCAGAAACTCCTGGCGCGCCAGGCGCAAGGTGCCGCGCTGGCGCTCGGTACTTTGGCTCACGGTGGCTACCGGCGCCCGCCACAATTGCCAGGCGATATAGAACAGATACGCGGCGCCCAGCAACTTGATGGTCAGAAACAGGTATTCGCTGGTGTGCAGCACCACCGCAAGTCCCATGGCCGCCAGTACGATCATCCCGGCGAACGCCAGCAACCGGCCAACCCCGGCGACGCAGGCAGTACGCAGGCCGTAGCGGCTGGCATTGTTCAGCGACAAAAGATTGTTAGGCCCCGGCGCCATGTTCAGGGCGAAACAGGCAGGTACGAACAGGGCGAGCAACGACAGGTCCATGGTGACTCTCCAACAGCTTGGACCGGCAGATTCCGTTCTGCGCCCCTCGGGCGTCAAGGTACAGTTGGCTGAAATAACTGTGCCAGCAGATGCCGGCAATTGACTTCTGCGCCGCAATCCACTTGCATGTTCATCCCGACGCATAGCCCCGAGATAGCCCTTGAGCATGATTGAACAGACGCTACAGCGCCCGGAAAACGTCATGCCTCGGGCCTCTGAACAGCACAGCGCCTTCTGGCGCGACCCGGCCCTGCCCTTCGTCGAAAGCCGTCAGGCCTGCCACAGCCGGGCCTGCTACAAACCCCACAGTCACCCGACGTTTTCCATCGGCGCGGTGGATCAGGGCAGCAGCCTTTTCAACGGCGCCGGCCAGGGACAGACCCGCCTGCTGCCCGGTACGCTGGTGTTTGTTCCGGCCCGTTGCGTGCATGCCTGCAACCCTGAAGCCGGGATGTTCTGGAGCTATCAGATGCTGCACCTGGATGCCGCCTGGCTGCAGTCCCTACGCCTGGAATCAGGCCTGGCAGCCATCGACGGCGAGCCTGCGCGCATCAGCCAAGAGCCGTTGATCTATCAGCGTTTCTGCCAACTCAACGACCTGCTGTTTTCGCCGGTATCCAGCGCCGAGAAAGAGACAGCGTTGATCGAGTTTCTCGCTGACTGCGATGTAGCGGCCCAGCAACCGCTGGCCCAATCTCGGTTGCTACAGCTACCGGGAAGTACCCTCAAGACTCTCCTACAGCGTCTTGAGCAAGATGGCAACGATCACCTGCCCCTGGGCGAACTGGCCGCGCTGGCAGGTATGGGCCGCTACCAGTTGATCCGGGCCTTTCGCGCCGCCACCGGTTTCACCCCGCACGCCTACCAGTTGAACCAGCGCATCAACCTGGCCCGTGACTGGCTGCGCAGCGGCACGCCAGTGGCGGATATTGCCTACCGCCTGGGGTTTGCCGATCAAAGCCATTTCCAGCGCGTATTCAAGGCCCATACCGGCATTACCCCTGGCCTGTATCGGCGCTGAACACCTGCAATTTTCTTCAATACAGCCACACCGCACTGCCCGGACAATCGCCAGCCCTATCGCTGAACAGATCGAGTGTCATGGAGCAGTTCCTGATGATTGCCGCCGCGCATTTTCTCGCTTTGCTGTCGCCCGGGCCGGATTTCTTCCTGGTCACACGTACCGCCATGAGCGTCGGCTGGCGCGTTGCCACTGGCGCGTGCCTGGGGATTGCCCTGGCCAATGGCGCCTTTATCCTCGCCGCGCTTGCCGGGCTTTCAGCCCTGCGCCCGGACAGCACGCTGTTCGTTGTCATTCAAGTGGCCGGCTGCAGCTACCTGCTGTACATCGGCAGCCTGTTCATTCGCCATGCCGGCAGCAGTTCCCTGGCCGCAATCGATAACAGCCCGCGATCCACTGCCCGGATGTCCTGGTGGCAAGGGCTGGGCATGGGGTTTCTATCGGGCATCCTCAATCCCAAGAATGCGTTGTTTTATGTCAGCCTGGCGAGCATGGTCAGTTGCACCAGTCTTGGCTGGAAGCTGTTCTATGGCCTGTGGATGTTCAGCGTGGTCCTGGCCTGGGATGTGCTCGTCGCCGTGGCCATCGGCAACCTGCGGGTACGGCGTCGGTTTTCACGTTCGCTGCCTTGGCTGGAAAGGGTCTCAGGTATCGTGCTGATTGCCCTGGCCCTTGGCGTCATCCTGCATCTACTGTGGCGTTGACCAGGCTGAGCGTGTCCAGCGCCAACAGACTGAAGTGTCCACGCGACCAGCCACCGGTATCGATGTGCCAGATGTTGCCCAGCACCCGCATGGCATGCAACGGGGTGTGACCGACGATCAACGCGCGCAGGCCGGCAATCGGCCGCTCATCATCCACTTGCAGCCGCCGCCGGGACCACTGGCAATAGTCCTGAAGCTCCAACGCTGGCTGCGTCTGCAGTTGCTCGCACAATTCGGACCAGCTGGCACAAGGGCAATCGGCGTGCAGCAAGCCGACCGGCCCGGCGGCTGTCTCGACCTGCAGCGCCAGCGGCATACGCGCAAAACGCTCGGCGAACCGCGCCTGCTCGCTGTCTGGCAGGTCAAGAAACCAGCCTCCGCCCGCCGCACGGTACTGGCCGTAATCCAGCCAGCCGCCGCTCACATGCGTTACCGCCAGTGCCTCGTGGTTGCCTTGCACTGCATGGAACCAGGGTTGTTCCAGCCAGTGCAGCGCATCCGGGCATTCCGGGCCACGGTCCACCAGGTCTCCGACGCTGAACAGGCGGTCCACCGCCGGATTGAAACTGATAGCGTTCAACTGTGCTTGCAGGCGCTGAAAATGACCGTGAATATCACCCACGGCATAATCCCTGCCGCATTGATTGATTGCAAACCGCTCGACCCGACTCACGGTGTTCTCCCTAACCCACCCGCCTTGGCAGGCGTACAATAGAAGCAGTGCAGACACCTGCACCTGGAGGTGAATCATGCGCCCTGTCATGACCTTAGTCGCCCTGAGCCTGTTGGCCAGCACCAGCCTGGCACAAACGCCAGCGGCCTCTTCGGTCGAGGTCAACTACGACAAGCCCGAACACTTTCGCGATGCCAGCCTGGACAGCAACGGCTATGAACGCGGTGCCGACGAGCATGTGATGAAAGAGCTGCGCAGTTATCTGCAGGCCTTGGGCAAGCGCTACCTGCCGCCCGGCCAGAGCCTGCGCATCGACATTCGCGATATCGACCTGGCCGGACGCTATGAACCTTGGCATGCCCAGGCCTACTCCATACGTTTCATGCGCGACATCACCTGGCCCAGTATCGACCTGCACTACGTGCTTTCGCAACAAGGCAAGGAGCTCAGCCAGGCCGATGCGCGGGTAACCGACAAGTTCTACCTGCAGCGCCCAGGCCGAAGTGCCAATAGCGACCGGCTGTACGCGGAAAAAGCCATGCTCGAAGAGTGGTTCCGCAAACAGTTCGCCGTGCAGCAGCAGACATCGTCCTGAACCGAACGCAATACGTGGGGGTCTGAACCTGTGTGAACTGTGCAGAGGACAACTCCAATGGTCACTCACTATAAAGTCGCCGGCCACCTGGCTTGCGGGCACCACGGCAACAACCTGATTTCGACCCGTGAACTTAACCGCGTCAAATGCCGCAGTTGTCGCAACACGGATGCCTACAAAGAAGCCCGTCGCGAACAGCGTAACGCTGCCCGCCGCGCCGCGCGTAAAGCCAAAACGCAGCCTGCAGCCAATGACTGGCGCGCCGCCTGGGTCGAACGCCTGACCGCCCTGCCCGGCTTGCAGCGCCTGCCCCGGGGCTTTCATGGCCAGGCCTTTGTCTAGCCCGGGCTGCGCAGCAACCTGCCCAGCGCAATGGGCGCTATGAAACGGTGAAAAGGCGCCACCGGCAGCATGTACAGGCGCCCCAGCAGGTTATGCGTGTGCACCACGGTCGACACCGTAATCGCCCCGCGACTGTCGACCGTGGCCGGCTCACTCATTAATGAAATATAGACGTCCAGGTGCTTGTCACGATCGACCAGCAGCACCTCGTCGGGCGTATTGCGGATCAAGGTAAAAATCCCGATCCGCTCGCCCGGCTGATAGCTCGCCGGTTCACGCTGCCGATCCACGCCGGTCAATCGTCCCAGGTCCTTGAGCCCTACTGCCTGCACTAGCCGATTGCGCAACACCATGAGGTTATCGACCCACCTCGGCATGCCCGCCATCAGCGCCAGAAAATGCTCCATTGCGCTACGCCCGGGATTGGCACCGTTGGCCTGGCGGCAGTCGACAAAACTGGCCCCCGCCACCTGTGGGTAGATCAGTGAAATGGATGGAACATCACAACGCATGACTTGCGGATTCATCTGCACGTGTCCTTACGGGCGGGAAGCGAGATTTACTTGCGAAAGAGTGTATCGGGCAGGTGAAACAGTACCAGCGGTAGAGCCTCGGTGATGCATTCAACTATTCTCTACAGGTTGACCCGAGCGTGCTCTACTCGCGTCTACTGGCTGGTTTTATTTCTATCGGGAGAACCGTTATGAACTACCTGGCAGCGATAATCGTCGGTTTGACCCTGGCGGGCAGCGCCATCGCCTCCGACTGTGATGACAAGATCAAAGAACTTGAAAACATCGACAAAACAGCCGGCCAGGGCCTGGCGGGGGGCAAGGTCGAAGACTTCCGCATGTTGCTGGAACAGGCCAAACAAGCGCAGAAGGATGGAGATGAGGCGTTGTGCAATTCTTCGGCAGAACGCGCCCTCGGCATCTATAAGGTAGGCAGGAGCAAGTAGGCTGGAAGTTGCACCTTCAGCTTGCCGCGGGGCGTATAACGTCCCGCGGTGCAGGAACATCCGAGGTAAGACCCGGGCACGGAATCAGGCCGGCACGCCAAGGATGATGTGCGAAGCCTTGATCACCGCAGTGGCGTTTACCCCGGGGGCCAGGCCCAGTTCCGCAACAGCATCGCGCGTCACGATCGAATAAACCTTGGTTCCGCCAGCCAGCTCGATCACCACTTCAGCATTGACGGCGCCATCGTTGACGCTGAGCACTGTGCCCTCCAGGCAGTTACGTGCAGAAAGCCGAATATCGCTCGACTCGGTCATGAGCATCACCCAAGGCGCTTTGACCAGCGCAATGGCCTCTTTACCTGTCGCGACTCCGAGGTTCCTGACACTTTCCATGGTGACCACTGCAACCAGTTGCTCACCACCCGGCAGAGTCAGACTGACCTCGGCGTTAACGGCGCCTTGTTCTACATTGCTGACCTGGCCTTTGAATACGTTGCGTGCACTGACCTTCATGAGAGGACCTTTTTTTTGACTTTCAGGTTAGGTTTTCAACGCATAGTCATGAGAAGCGTAGTATAAAAACAACTATATCGATCCTCACGACTGCGCTTGTAACCAGTCTCCCCCCTCACGCAGGCAAGTTCCCCGTCAGCACCTACTTGGCACGCCCGGCGCACTGGACTTTACTTCAACTGATGTCCCCAGGAGTTTCTTAACGACACTCACTACCGGGAGCACTGCCATGAACACTCCTGTAGTCACGCTGATCGCCGCGCTCTCCGTGGCTGGTGGCTGCTCTACCGACTCACACGTCTACCGCGATCAGCCACTGGTTGCAAAGGTCGAAACAGGCATGAGCAAAGAGCAAGTCCAGAGTATCGGCGGCACGCCATTAGCAATCACGGACCGGACCGTAGTGCCGGGTACGTGTTTCGATTACATGCTCACTCAATCGGGTCAAAAGCAGCCTTACAGCGTCAGTTTCGATGACGCCGGAAAAGTCGACAAACAAAGCTTCATGACCTGTGCCGAGTGGAGTCGCGCGCAGCAGAAATCCAGGGATGCACCTGACAATATGGGCGGCATCGGCGGCTCGGGTTATTAGCGTCCGGCACCTGGACCGGGGTTGCGCGCGATAAAGTCAAAACGGTGCCAATGCTTGAAGCCGTGCATGCACGGGCCATCTTCTTCGTGGACCTGGAACAGCAGCAGTTCCAGGTCCTGGAACAAACCTCGGGCCTGCGCCTCGGCGTGGAAATTCATGAACGTGCGATTTGCCCAATCATCCCGGTCACCGAACAGGTTGCCTGCAAAAACACCGCCCGGCGCTAATGCGGACACAACAACCGACCACAGTTTGGCGAAGTGCTCGGGGTGACAAAACGGTAAAGCCATACCCGCGTAAACCAGCGCTGCCGGAGGCATCGAGTACAACTCTTCAAACGGTTGCGCTACTGCCCGCAACTGACCGCTCGGGAAGCCTTGCCCGGTCTCTAGCACACGATTGATCGCCGCTTCCTCTCGATCGATCGCCAGCACATTCCAGCCGGCCTCAAGCAGGAATCTACTGTCGTTGCCTGCTCCACAGCCAAGATCCACTGCTTGCCGATTTGCGTTGTCGGCGCTGACAAAACTCAATGCCGAGCGAAGCAGTGCAGACCCCGGACGATCCTTATGGTGCTCGTAGTAGGCTTGCCACTGGGAAGACCTGCCGGTGGGTTGCATTCCTTTGTCCATGTCCATTTCCCTGACTTATCAGTACTTTGATTTCAACATCTTATCCGCAAGCCTCCCATATTCAAGCAAACTTCCACTTGCCAGTAACGGGGTGCGCGGCAACAATACATACACTACGTATGAATAGTCATGCCGACCGTATGCAGGGATAAGACTCATGGTTCGCCGCACCCGCACCGAGATGGAAGAAACCCGTGCCACACTGCTGGCAACCGCGCGCAAAGTCTTCAGCGAACGCGGTTACGCTGAAACTTCAATGGATGACCTTACCGCACAGGCGGGTCTGACCCGTGGCGCGCTCTACCACCACTTCGGCGACAAGAAGGGGCTGCTGGCGGCGGTAGTGGAGCAGATCGACGCCGAGATGGATGCACGCCTGCAAGCTATCTCCGACACTGTCGGTGACACCTGGGAAGGCTTTTTCCAACGCTGCCAAGCCTATCTGCAAATGGCGCTGGAGCCAGAAATCCAGCGCATCGTGCTGCGTGACGCCCGGGCAGTGCTGGGTGGCGCATCGCCAGATGCGCAGCGCCATTGTGTGGAGTCAATGCAATCGCTGATCAACAAGCTCATCCAGCAAGGCGTGGTGGCCGAGGCCGACCCGCAAGCACTGGCATCGTTGGTCTATGGGAGCTTGGCCGAAGCGGCATTCTGGATCGCAAATGGCGATGACGGCGATACAAGATTGCAACGCAGTAGTGCTGCGCTGGAACTGTTGCTGCGAGGGTTGTTGGTCAAACCCTAACAGCGCATGCGGAGTCAGTACAAGGGCATCTGCCCTCCCGCGCTATCCGCCATCGCACTGGTTTGTCAGTCCTGATCTGTCAGCTCGCAGACCCCATTCGCACCGCCCTTGCCGGTGTAGGACACATCAGCCGAGCCATCGGGCTTGATGCTAAGCGAGACCGTCACCCCGCTGCCTTTAGCCTCGAAATAGTTGTCGTTGAATTTCTTCAGCGTCGCCTCTTTACCATTGATGTAGATCGGGCCGCCTTCATCGGCGTGTACTTCAATGTTCCCTGGGCAGGTTGCATTCACCAGCGGGATGGCCGCATTGGCAACCCCCGCAGCGGATACCAGCAAAGCACCCAACAATAGCTGTTTCATCGAGCCACCTCCTGACTCGGCCAAGTGCCGAAACATCAGCAATAGCCCACCTCCGTGAATTGCGCCACCCCAGCGTCAACCTGGCGCTCGACAGCATCTCGAGCCTGCCGAGGGTTTGACGGGAGGTTTCAGGCAACTCTTCGACGCCGGACACGCCGAAGTACGCCAAAAGCGACATTCGGCAACATCATGATTGCGAACATGCCCCAGAAACCGACCTGGCCTTCACCATGAAGGTAGCCACCCAGTGCGATGAACGCCAACGTGAGCATGAACTGAAGCGATACGAATTTCTCTAGACCTCTCACCCTAACTCCTTAGATTCATTAGTAAACGCCTCAGGATTCTACAGCCTGCAGCGCGGGCATGGCGCGCTATTGCCGTGCCGCTCCCCGCTCAGGACTCATCAGCGAGCCGAAAACGGAACTCCGCGGGAGCCCCTGGAGCCTTGAAATATGACTCCTCGACATGCAATGCGCCACAAAGCTGGCAATTGAAAACTTGCCAATCGGTTTTGCCGTCGTGGCGTAATTGAACTTCAGTTTCCTTGCCGCATTTTTTACACGTCAGCTTTTGATTCATCGCATGGCTCCACCCCCACCCTTTAACTGTAGCCGCCTCTTCTCAGGTGCAGATAGGTATCGCTCTGACGCGCTCGGCCCTTTGCCCAGTTTGATGCCGCGTGGACCGAAAAGGCCCCGGATCACTAGACCTAACACCGGAAAAATCACGATGCCGAGAACCCATAGGAGCGAACCAACGACCACACCGCTCCTCCGGTTCTTATCGATCTTGAAGCGAGAACCGGAAAAAGGCGGGATGTGGATCAGAGCGCCAAGTGGTACAATCGCGCCCTTCAAGCTCGCGCTCACGGCGTTGAGCATCCGTGAACGTCGTCAGTACGACACGCGCCACACCTACGCAACCATGTGCCTTATGGCTGGGATGAACCCCGCGTTCATCGCGAACCAGCTCGGCCATAGCGTCGAGATGTTGCTCTCTACTTACGCAAAATGGATCAGCTCCTCCTCGGATTGGAGGGAGCTGGAGAAGCTGCCGGCTAGCGTCTGATTGGCCCAGAATTGGCCCAAAGCAGACGACGGCACCTAAACACACCTCTGGAACCCCCGCAGGATAAGCACTTGATTTCTACCGCTAACATCACCATGCGCTAAAGCATGGGTGTTTAGTGGGTGTGGTGAGTAGGTTTTACAGGGCCAAATCCCCCTGCCTCCCCCTCAAATACTCACCTGCTGGTCCGGAAATTGGTCCGGCAGGGTTTGAGTTCCATTCATGCCGATTCGGCATATCACTGGCATTCTGCCGACCGAACACACATCAACTATTTGAACTCTCGACGACGGCCGGAGCGCTCTTGTCCATCGTAGATCGACAGCCGTACGCGGGGCCAGGATCGTCTCATCACGATAGACGCGCAGTCCACTGATCAGCACCCTCGCAAAACCTATACTCAGTCCTCCCGCACCAACTTTTAGTCCCATTCCTATTTGCTTCATTTTTGACGCTGGTAGCATTTCCCCTAGGATCGATGGGAGCCCCTCCCCGTCTCCGGAGTTGCGGTGCGGCACAAGCTCAACGACCAGGAGCCAAGCGTTGCTCCGGTTTCCAGCTCCAGCGATTCAACAACTTACAACGGTAGATCATGCGCCGCCCCCAATACGGATAGTTCGCAGTGCGGGTGCCGCCACGGTGCACGAGATAAAGGTATGAACATGGGTACGCTGATTAAACTGGTACTGGCGGCGGGTGCCTTGTGGAGCATGGCCACTTCAGCCATGGCTGTTACCTGCAAGTATGAAAGTATCGAGCCGCCTGACGGCACAATGCCGTTGCAGATTTCGGCGATCACCGTAGGCCGGGACGTGCCGTTGGGCACAGAGGTGTTTCGTCAGACTTTCATGGTTGCTGCAAGCCAGAGGGCTACAGTGATTTGTGAGTTTGCTCCATTCCAGAGAGGATTCGAGTACACGGTCAGTGCCGTGTACACAAAGGCCAACTGGTCATCGGGCCCTTACGCCAACAAGGTCTACAAGACCGATATCCCTGGTATAGGAGTGGCGTTCAAGAATGAACGGGACGGTGTGTTGCCAATGACCACGGGTAAAAGCCCCGTCACTTGTACTGCGGGTTACCGATGTGTCCAGCCCGTGTCGCATGAAAAGTCCTCCTTCGAGCTGATCCTGATCAAAATCAGCGATGTCAGCCCCGGTTTGCTTCGCGGTAACCGTTTGCCTCAACTCACACTGCAGGGCATCTTTGGCGACGCGCGGATGTTGCTCTACAGGGTGAACCATTCGGGGAACATTCAAATCGTAGCTAACACCTGCAAAACCCCCGATGTGGTGGTACCGATGGGTACACATCTGAGCAAAACCTTTACAAGGGTCGGTAGTGCTACCGGTTGGAAAGACTTCAACATTACCTTGAACAACTGTCCCCCCTTCCATGGCACCTATGCAGAGGACGCTTCAAGCTGGATTTCACAAGGGGGCAAAAAACCGGGCGGTGACGGATATCCTGGATACCCTACCCAGAACAACTTGCAGCTGCGCATCGATCCGGCTCGCCCTGCGATCAACGCCAGCAACGGAGTGCTCAGCCTTGACCCGAGCGGATCCAGCACGGCACCCGCAGCAACAGGTATTGGTGTGCAGATCGCCGACGGTAACAGCATCCCGCTGCCGCTGGCTACGGTGCGCGACTCCAACGTTTATTTGCGTGACTACGAGTCCAACTACACCATCCCCTTGCGCGCCCGGTATCTGCAGACATCAAGCAAGGTCACGCCAGGCCCAGCCAATGCATCGGCAGTTTTCACCCTGTCCTATCAGTGATCAGGGAAGCACAGGAAAGTGATACAGCACCTGCCGTAGATTGGCAGGCCCTACAGCTCGTCGCCCTGAACTTTTTAGATTCGACCTATCTCGACTACTGTATATCCAAACAGCATAGATAGGTGACACCGTGATCATCGAAGACGACAGCTTTTCGCTGGGCATTCCCACGCCCATGGAAATGCTCGAGCAACACGCGCTCCTGCTTCAGGGAGAGAACGAACAGCTGCAGCACGACCTTTCCCGGGCACGAAAGAGCATCGAGAAGCTGGTGGTGATCAACCAGGGCCAAGCCGAACAGATCACTCAGCTAAAAGGCAAGATTGAGCGGCTGACCTGGGATGTATCCAATCTTCACGTAGAGAATACTGAGTTGAAGAACAAGCAGCTTGGCGGCTGCTCATCAACTTGGGGCGGCGTGCCACCAGGTGGAAAGGCGGTCAATGAAGCGGGTGAGTAGGCGCGCCGAGCGCTCGCCGCTGGTACTCCTGAACAGCCTCCATGAGGGACTCAGCCTCAAGCCGCAGGCCCTCCACCTCTTCCGCAGACGTCAGGGAGTTTCGGGCTTCGTGATACCGGCGCATAGCGTCCATTGCCTGCTGCATTAGCGGCTCGCCGACGGCGATCTTTTCTTCCAAGTCATCCATGGACCAGCTCCCTATTATCAAGTCTAGGCAGTATAGGATTCAAGTAATTGGAGTACCCATTCCTTCCTGCAAACGGACAATTCAGCTCCAACTCCCAACGGCAGCTATCGGCCAATAGCAGTCAGTCCAAGAGAGTCAAATTTTTACTCGATAAAAGATGAGCTATCTTTTCAGCGACTCACCTGCCGCAAGTGACCGCCATCAAGTAAGGATGCTTCATGAATCGATTGCCCCGTCGCCACTCTGTTTTTGCGCTGACGCTCATTACCACACTCACCGCTACAGCCTTGCTAACGACCCAGAGTTACGCCGCCGATGCCCCTGTCGCCGGGCCCATAGCGGGTACCAAAGTTACCGAGCCGTATGTAAGGATGATGGCGCGTGAGGCGTACTTCTGGGGTTGGCCGATGGCCAATATCTTCAATCGTCGCCAGGCGTTCAGAGACCTTCCCGAGCCGGGGTTGATGGGCGGCATCGTCCCGGTGGCGCCGATCAATCAGCTGTCGATGTTGAGCGATTACATCGATCCGGGCGAGCGCCTGGTGGCCTGTCCAAATCAGGACGTAGTGTACGGCGCTGGTAGCATTGCCTTGGACATTGAGCCAGTGGTGCTGCAAGTGCCGGATTTTGGCAACAGGTTCTGGGTGTATCAGGTGGTGGATCTGCGCTCCGACAGTTTCGCCGAGCTGGGCAAAATGTATGCGACCAAACCCGGCTTCTACTTACTTGTCGGCCCGGACTGGAACGGCAAGGTCCCGGCCGGCATCACCAAAGTGTTCCGTGCCCGCACCAACACGGGTTTCGTGATTCCCCGCGTGTTCCAGGACGACACCGCCGCCGACCGCGAAGCCGTGCAACCAGCACTGGCCGGGATAGACATGTACCCGCTGTCCAAATACGACGGCAAGGTCAAGAAACGTGACTGGAGCAAACAGCCGAAATTCCCTGCCCAAGAGCAAGGCACAGCCGAAACCAAATGGGTGACGCCGGATAAGTTCTTCGACGAGTTACCTACGCTGCTCGAGGACGCAAAACCGCTGCCGGGCGAGGAAGCTCGCTATGCGCAAATGGCCGCCTTGAGCGCCATTGCCAAGTCCGATCCGCAACTCAGGACAGCCATGATCGACGAAGCGAAAAAAGCCGACAGCGAAGTGATTGATCCTCTGTTGCAGTTCCGCAATTACGGCCTAAAGCTACCAGACCACTGGAGCACCATCAGCAACGGCGCTGCGTTCGGCACCGATTATTTCAGCCGCACTGCCGTCGCGCGCTCGAACATTTTCGTCAACCAACAGAAAGAGACCAAATACTTCTATCAGGATCTGGATCAGGCCGGTGCACGCCTCAATGGCCAGAATGGCTACAGCGTGACGTTCGCAAAAGGCAAGCTCCCGCCGGTGAAGGGCTTCTGGTCGCTGACGCTTTACAACGAACATCATTTCTTCTCCCCAAACGATCTCGCGCGTTACTCCATCGGCACCAAGAACAAATCCTTGCAAGCAAACACAGACGGCTCGCTGACCATTTATGTGCAAAGCGAATCACCCGGCAAAGAAAAGGAAAGCAATTGGCTGCCCGCTCCGAAAGACGCGGATTTCTCGCTTTACATCCGCGCCTACTGGCCAGAGGCCGCTGCGCTCAACGGGCAATGGACCCCGCCTGCCGTCGTGAAAGCTAACTGATCAGAAAAGGACCTGGACATGAAAGCAGCAGTTAAAACCCTGACGGCGTTGGCTTTGGGTATTTCAATAAGCCTTAACACCCAAGCAGCCACTCATTATGAGCAGCTCGCCGACCTGCCGTTTACCGGGGGGTATCCAACCCTGGAAGGTGTGGCGCAGTTGAAGAATGAGTTGTTGTTCCAGCGCGCCGTGCAGTCTTACATCTGGGCACTGCCTGCGTTGAACATGTACGGCATGAAAGAAGGGTCGGAGAAGACGTTCGGCGCAGGCTACAACGTTTTGCCGATCTGGAAGGACCGGCTCAACGCCAAGACCCAGGTCACCACGCCGAACTCCGATGTGATCTATGCGATGGGCTACCTCGACCTGAAGCAGGACGGGCCGATGGTCATTGAAGTGCCCCCGGGTTTGCAGGGCATTCTTGACGACTTTTTCCAGCGCCCGATCTGCTCCGAAGGCCCCATCGACGGCCGCCAATGGTGTGGCGATATCGGCTTGCCTGGTCCGGACAAAGGCAGGGGCGGCAAGTATCTGGTGCTGCCACCGGACTACAAGGGTGACGTGCCGCCGGGCTATCTGACCTACCGCTCGCGCACCTACGGCGTGTTCGTGTTCTGGCGTGGCTTCTTCAAAGACCCGGCCCAACTGGAGGGCCCCGTCAAGGTCATGGAACAGACGCGCATCTACCCGCTGGGCAAGCAGGCTTCGGCTAAAGCAATGGAGTTCCCGAACGCCTCGAAAACCCCGGCCAACATGCTCTATCCCACCAACGGCAGTGCGTTCGACATGCTCTCGCGCTTCATTGATCATGAGTACGTTGATCCGCACGATATGGAAATGCGCGGTATGCTCGCCGCCCTAGGGATCGTCAAGGGCCAGCCGTTCAAGCCGGATGCCGCCACCCGCGACCTGCTCGATAAGGCTGCGAAAACCGCCAGCAAGATCGGCCACGCCGTCTCCTATACTCCGCAAACCATCGTGGCCGATGGCACTTGGTATCCAGATCGCAAGTGGCTAAACGTTTTCCCCGGCAACGCTACGTTCACCGCGGACACCTTCAATTTCATCGACCCTCGCACCGGTTTCTTCACCAATGCCTACTCCGCCAGCCCGGGCATGGCGGTGAACATGGAGAACGTCGGCGCCAAGTACCCGGCCACCTTCGTGGATTCCAAAGGTGAGTTCCTGTCGGGTAGGAGCAGCTACACGCTCAATCTGCCTAAAGGCATTCCTGCGGCGTTGTTCTGGTCGGTCACGGCCTATGACTCGATTACCGCGTCGGGCCTGGATAATGGGCAACCCTTTCCGTCACTGAACACCATGGACAAGCCACTAATGAATGCCGACGGTTCGATCGACGTTTACTTCAGCCCTGAATCACCAGGGCCTGGGAAAAACTGGATTCGGACCCTGCCTGATAAGGGTTTCTTTGTGATCCTGCGACTGTACGGCCCAACGAAGGCATTCTTCGATAAAGCCTGGAAACCAGGCGATTTGCAGAAACGGTAACCACGGGCACCCGTAAGCCGACATGAGCGCATTAGGGCGCTTTTGTCGTGCTCTTGGATCGATCTCTATCGGTAGTCCAAGACAGCGTTGGGTCGGAAGCGGACCTTCCCACAAGCAGCCCCTGCCTCATCTCCTCGCACCAGAATCGAGAATGTGCAGTGGCCACGTTTCATGTGATGGATTGGATCGACTAACCAAGCCCCCTTTAAAACGGCTTACAGAGCATACCCTACCTACCCGTACCAATTTTGTACCACCACGCCGCACTCAGAAACGACGTTCCTAAGCAAACGTCTGCCCAAGTCACCTACCGAACAGACCCCATCACTTGAGAGCGCCCCGGACGAGAAGACGAACGGTGTACTGCTTGCCCTACCCTTCCTTTCGCCGTCTCGCTAGTCTGATATTAATGCTCTCAACAAGATCTGCAGTGGAATCCGCCATGCGACTGTCAGACTTCATCCTCGACAACATGGAAGCTATTTTGCAAGCATGGGAAGAGTTCGCTAGGTCGGTGGATACCCCGATGCCAGATCTCGACAACACGGGCCTGAGAAACCATGCCGAACAAATCTTGAGAGCAGTCGTGCTCGACATGCGTACCTTTCAATCCGACCAGCAACAGATTGACAAGTCCCATGGCTACGGACCTGTCAGCGAAGACGAAACGCCGGCTCAAAGCCATGCAGTGACCCGCTTGATGGCCGGGTTCACTTTAGACCAGATGGTTTCCGAATATCGCGCCCTCAGATCGAGTGTGCTTCGATTATGGTTAGCCCAAGAAAATATGGGTGAAACCCGTCGGACTTCGGATGATATGGTTCGCTTCAACGAAGCGATTGATCAAGCGCTGGTTGAGTCGATCGGGTCCTATGGGCACGCCGTAGAGACGAACCGAAAAATGGTCCTGGGTGTGCTGGGCCATGACCTTCGCTCGCCTTTGAGTGCAGTGACGATGGGTGCCGACCTCTTACGTAAATCGAAAAAGTTGTTCGACCGCGAAAAAGCAATTGCAACCCAGGTTGCAATAAGTGTTCGCAATGCCAATCAGATGGTCAACGACTTACTCGACTTGGCGCGATGCAACCTCGGAGCAGGTCTCCCGATCAAGGGAGAAGTCACTGAATTGCATTCCATATGCCAAGGTATCGTAAACGAACTTCGCGCCGGTCATCCTCAAGCGCAAATTGTATTTACTGACACTGAAAAGGTCGTTGGCCTGTTTGATCCTGCACGGATGGCACAGGTTTTCTCCAATTTGATCGGCAATGCACTGCGTCATGGCGATCTGCAGCACCCCATCAAAGTCACCCTGAAAGGGGATGGAACTTCGGTGTTCTTTAATGTGTTAAATTTCGGCGAGCCGATTCCTCCCGACACAATACCTATTCTCTTCAGCCCCGAAGGCCGTTACTCCAGGTACACGGACGATAATCGTGGAGAGACTGTTGGGCTGGGTTTGGGTTTATTTATCGCGAGTGAGATTGTTGCGAGACACGACGGAAAAATAGAAGTGGACTCTACTCTCGAGCAAGGAACGGTTTTCCGCGTATCGTTACCTATCTTCTAGTATTTAGTGTCGACCGGTTGCCCGCTCTTTTCAGCTCAGCGTGTAACTTCAAGCACGTAGGCTTGGCAAGCCTGCAGCGCTTTCAATCCTTCGTCACCGTCACCGGTGATGGCGACAATTCGTTGAGCAGCCGCTGGGTCAAGTTCGCCTCGCGCGGCGCCATGAACCACGCCGCCGGCGCCGGTGGTGGCTGGCACCACACTGCCACTACTCGGGGCGGCGAGTTGGACTGACAGCCGGAGATCAGAAGTAGCGAGGCGATCGCGTAGGCGAGCCTGGGAGGCTTGAGCATTTGTCAGCTCCTGGTGGTAGGTTTTGTCATTGGCCTGCAGCCGATCCTCAAGGGCTCGGCGCCGGGACTGCTCGGTTTCCTGCCAGTCGACCACTGCAACAGCGGCAGCCTCTCGCTCGCGCTGGTAGGCGTTGGCCTGCCGAGCGCTCTTCGCCTGCCACTCGGCATTCATGGTTGAGCGACCGTGCTGATAGGTACCCCATAAGGCAGCGAGCACCAGGGCCAGCGACAGGGTGGCTCCAATCGTGCGAGCGCCGATCACGCCAGCCTCCCGCCGGCGGCGATGAAGTGCGCCAGCAGGTCATCCAGCTTGTGCTCGCGCTGGCCGTATCCCGCACCCGGAAGGCTGGCCCAGATGTTCTTGCACTTCGTGATCGCCGACTGGATACGGCCGGCATGCACATCAGGTAGCGCGCCACGCTCCTTGATCAATTGCAGCACCAGCTTGTCCTGGCTGACAGGGCCGAAGTCGGGAAGCTTCAGCAGGTCGCGGTAATGCGGCCAGTAGCGCTGCAGCTGCTGGTAGCGGCCGGCAGCAGTCGACTTCAGGCCTTTGGTGTTCACGGTAACCAGTACGCCCGGGTGACTGGCATAGCTCTTAAAGGTGTTGGGGCTGTCGATACCGCCAACGATAACGTCGTAGCCATCGTCGCGGCTGTGCTTGCTGGTGGAGGTGCCTTCCGACCAGGCGAGCATGTCGAGGAAGGCGAGCGCATTCTTGCTGCCCGCCAGTGAGTCTGAAATACGAGCCATAGCTTTCTCCAGGCAAAAATAAACCCGCTCGATGGCGGGTGCTGTGGGTGCGGTAGATTTCAGGCCGGAGGCGTTGGCCAGTCGATGGTGCCGGGGTAGCCCAGCTGGTCCGGTACGCGCTTCAACGCGATGCGGTATTTCTTCCAGGCGGAGAGCTTGGCTGTTTCGGCTTCGGTGGCCTCATCGAGATCGACAGCATCCTGTAGCGCAGCAATGGCATCGTCGGCCACGTCACGGCGCGCAGCAGTCTCCGCAGCAATCTGGGCGAGGTGCTCCTCGGCGACGGCTTGGTCTTTCATGGCCTGGGTGAGGACCTGGGACCAGTCGATCACACCATTCACTGCTGGCTGTTGAGGAGTGCCAACGTCAAGACCTGGAAGCTGCACAGGGCCGTCTGCGGGATTGACGATATCGACCGGGAATCGAGCAAACTCCGGAGCATCAGCAGCATGGGGAAGCATGAGCGTGACGACCAGATCGCCGTTGGCACGATCCACGGCTTGGTTTATCCACTCACTGCCAATAGCTTCGGCAGGCAGCGTTGCGCCATCTTCGAGCCGGGAGAAATCCAGCGATACGCCATTGACGGTCAGGGTATCGCCCTTCTTGATGACCGCCAGACCGGCATCCGAGCGCACTGGGGAAAACTTGATAATCATCAGTACCACCTCCCTATCGCAACTATACGAGCACCGACCGCCTGGGCGACCGTATCGCTATTCCTGATCGCCACCCTTGTCTGGACGAAAGTGTGTGATGAGCCGTTGTCGCAGTAAGCGGAAACCGGTCCAATTGCGCTGGTGAAGTTCAGCGTTGCTGCAGGGATAACTATTGGGGCCCATCCGAATGACACTGGATAGGTCCATACAAAGCCTTTGTAGCCTCCGGGGGCTAAGCTTTCTGGGGGCACCTCCATGCTGGCTATAAGCGTTCCATCAGCGAACTTGATATAGGTACCGTTTGCGTTACTGCCCTTCTCAAATATTGCACCGCTAGGGGTGCCACCAGAAACACTGATCGTTCCGACGATGTCGGCAACGGCTGCCGACTTCAGTTGCAGGCCGCTGCGTGCCAGCGCCGGAGTAGTGCCGCCTGTGCCTCCTTTGACCACGGGCACCACGTCCTCAGTCGAGACCGAACCCAGGCCAGCGAGCGTGCTGCCCCAGTCGTTGACGAATTGCCGCAAGCGGTCAGCGGACTCCTTCACGTAGCCCTGCATAGGCGCCAGGCCGTACGTGCCGCCGCTCACTGTCGAGCCTTGATAGGCCGGGAGAATGCTTAGCACCGTAGCGCTCGCAATGTTGGTCACTTCATACCAGCGACCATCAGGCCCTTGAAGCGCGTCGCCCACCCGGGTGTTTACTGAAAATGCGGTGCCGGTACCGGTCACCGTATTTTGGCCTGCCGTGATCGCGACAGTGCCTTGTCTGTACCAGGACATGAGTTGTTCCTTCGGAGAGGTTTCATTGGGCGAGAGGCAAACAGTGTTCGGCCGTTTGCGGTCAACCCGAACATTTGCTGCGAATGCAGAATCAGTACCGGTCACCGTGTCTTAGCCGGCCGCCACTGCGACCGCATCTGCTTTATATTAAGGAATTGCTCAAACCACTAAAGCTCAGTTGGTGTATCTAGAAAAAGGGAACTTACAGATCGCGACTGTAAACTGAGTATTGTTTGTGCCTTGCCAATACCAATATCCCAATGCTGTAATCCGCTGGCAAACCAGACGTAGATTTGGCGCCCAGCCTGTCCAAATATTGAAATAAGCATATTTAGCGTTGTCTGTAAACCAGTTCACCCCCCGATCCATGGCTGAAATACAGATATAATCGTCCTCATCAATAGTTACGTTCGGACTGAACGACCTAAAATCTGTTGTGTCCGAGGTCATTACCCAAGAGTTTGCAAATTTACCATACTTGACGATTTTATCTTTAGATGTAAACAAAGGGACACCATGTTGATCCCAAATATTCATACCGTACCCACCAACTTGTACATCATCCGAGAACTGGCACACCACGTAGTCTAGCGTGTGGTCTTGGAGTGGGTTTATCCCGTTGGCGCCACTGTCAAGCTGGAATCCTGTCCAGTTACCAGGACTCCCTACGACAGTGACGTAGACGCCAAGAGTGTGGTGTGATGCGCTTCGCATCTTGACAAAAATCTGAGGCGGTTCTTGTGTCCGAATTGGAGTTGCGAAGTACGCACGCCCTTGCCCAGATGAATCAATATACTTGGATGTGATCCGTATAGTTCCCCTTTCAGAAAATACCAACAATTTAAACACGCTGGAGATTGTAACGGAGCTCTGTCCATTTACTGCCTGAAATCCATACTCATCCATCAGATGACCCTCACGGCTTCTATGACCGTAGCACAGGCCCGCTCAATCCACTCGTCAATGTAATTACTGCCAACACCTGTCGGGCGACGGCGATTACAGTATGTATAAATTGCAATAGACGACCCTCCCAACTCCCGATATGTCGGGAGGACGCCCCAATCACTAATTTGTCCGTTCTGCGGATTACCTGCATAAACCTTAGGAGTGAGAATAAGGAAGCATTTGCCTGGCTCGTAGCCAGGAATATTCCAAGTAATATAATCAGTCCTTGTTCCTTTTCCTGATTTCATGCCACCGGAAGTTGCAGGAATATCCATAGATGCAATCTTACTTAGCGTAAAGTCTGTCATATCTAGAGTGGCAATATTAATCTCGCTTCTTATCTCCACCCCATAAATCATAAATTTCCCTCAGTAAAGTTTACCGACAGCGGTTCGGCGAACGTCATTGGCGTCGTACACGTACATGCCGCCGTTATTGATCAGAAGACTGCCGTCTGCGTCCTGGCCGCGGAAGGTGAAGGTGCCGTTCACCATATTCAGCTCGATCAGGGGTCGGCCCTGTGCGTCAACAGCCTGAGACCGTAGCGTCATACCCAGGATGATTTGCTGGATGAACGCGGTGTTGATGAATGCCTGATTGATGAACACCTGACCGCCCTGAACCACGAACGGCGAGGACAATGTGCCATTGATTCCGTTGACCACTGCGAACCGGTCGGCTGAGACCAGGAACTGGCTCTGCAGACCGGCCGGCCCGTTCTCGATGCCCAAGCCAATGCCCGCGGCCACATACTGGCCTTGAGCGTTGACCTGCATCTTGACCGACCACATGGTGCTCGCCTTACCTTCCAGCGTGGCGAGGGCCTGAGTGGTCGTCTGAACCGCTGCGCTTGTCTTCACGACCTCCCCATTGGTCTTGTCCAGGGCAGTATTGAACGAGGCTTCAAGCGTTTCGGTCTTACGCGTGATGGCCTCATCACGAGAGGCAGTTGCCTTCATCTCCACCGCGAAGGCTGCGGTCGAATCCCACTGCTGCAGCGCGCCGGCCAGGTCGCCCTCGGCGTTGTCGTCACGATAGGAGGCGCGCAGCGCTTGCAGGCTTTCGGCGGTCGCCGAGACCTTGCCGTCGACCTCGGTGATCTTCGTGGTATTGGTGTTCACCTGCTGCGCAAGGCCGTTGGCCGACTCGACGGATTGACCGACATCAGTCCAGAGCGCAGGGTTGGGCGGTGCATTGCCGCCTCCAGGATCTGCAGCTACATCCTGTCGAGCCTGGTAGATACGCTCATCGACGATAACCATCTGGCCGGCCGTGTAGGCCTGATCTGGGTTGTAGACTTTCAGCCCGTCCAGCATGTCGATCTGATCCTGCAGGCCGTCGATTTTCTCGATCAACTCCTGGCCGAGTTCCGTTTCTCCGATCTGCCCGGCGATCAGGTCGAGAATCGGCGAGGCATCCGTACTGGATATTCCCTGCACGGCATTCGGCGCCACCGGAAACCATGGCCCAATGTTGCCGGTACGGTCCACCAGACGCGCCCAGAAGAAAAACGACACGCCAGCAGCCAGACCCTGCAGCTTGTAGTCGCACTGCGGGTAGGCCAGATCGGTGAGCTTTGTGGCAGCCTCCAGATTGTTACTCGGGCTGTACCAGATCTCTGTCCGCTGGGTGTCCTCGGCGCCAGCAGGGAAGCCCCACTTGAGGCCGATAGCGAAAAGCTCGCTGGAGGCCGTCAGGTGGGTGACCGCGGGCGGCGTTCCTTCCTTGCCCTTCAACTCAGTCAGGTTGGAGCTCTTCCAGGTCGACGAGATGTCAAAGGCGCTGACCGCCCGCACCCGGGCCATGTAGGCGCCAGCGTAGATCCCAGTCACATCGACCGAGGTCGACCCGGTGCGCTGCACCTTGATCCAGTTGCCGTTGTCCTTGCGCCACTCCACGTCATAGGCCACGGCGCCGTTCACGGCCGGCCAGGCTATGGTCATGGTGCTGACCGCGATCCCCTGGTCCACGGCATAGTTCGACGTGAGGGTCACGCTCGCCGGTGGCGGAACGACAGTTATCGGGATCACGCTGATCAGCCGCTCTTCCAGGCGAGCGCCGGTGTCGATGTGCGCGAACTTGCTTGGGTTGAACTCGAGCGCGGTGATCTCGTAGTCGCCCTCGGTGGTACGCGCCGTCTTGAGCACGCGGAACAGCTGGATAGCTAGATCGTCTGCGTCGATTGCCCACTGCAGCTCAGGTTCCGGCACCACGCTGTAGGCCGTGGCTACCGTAACGGCACGGCCATTGACCGACGCAACAGTGCGGCCCTGGGCGCGGCCGTTGGGTAGGTTGATGATCAAGCGGTCGCCGGCCTTGATCTGCGTATCGCGATCAAGTGTGACGACTCTGCCCACTGCAGCAGCAATCCGCCCCCCATTCGGGCGGCCTGCGATCAATTCATCAGCCACAGGAATCACGTAGCCCGGCAGCGGAATGCGCCCCTCCATACCAGTCCTGAAGGTCACAGTGCGGTCCTGATCGTTGCTGAGCAGAATCCACTTACCACGGCGCTGGGCTTCTGATACCCGGGTGCAGCCGATGGCCGAAATCTCGATCGGTCGGTCCCGGTACCGACGCTGCAGGGCCAGGTCGGTGACTGGGATCACGTCGGTGTCGTAGTTGTTCGCCGGATTGTCGTAGCTCACCAAGGCCCGACTGTAGTGAGTGTTCTTCTCGGCGCCACCATAGGTGAACTCGCCGTCGATCACGTTGGAGCGGGTGAACACATAGTCGATGTCCTGCGAGCGCGGCATGTCAGCCTGCATGAACAGCGAGCCATGAGCCCAATACACCATGCCACGGTAGATTGCAGACAGGTCGCGCAGCAGGGTCCAGGCCTCAGCCCGACCCTGCAGGTTCATGTCGCACAGGAAGCGCGGCTCTTCGCCACCAATCCCGTCCGGCACAAGCTGGTCGCAGTACTGGGCGATCCGATACATCTCCCACTTGTCGACCATCCAAGACTTGATGCGCTTGCCCAGACCGAAGCGATCTTCCACACACAGGCCATAGGTAACGAATGCCGGATTGTTGGTCCAAGCCTGCTTGAAGGTGCCATCCCACACCCCGGTGTAGGTCCGGGTCAACGGCTCGTAGTTCGCTGGGACCGGCCACTTCCGGGCCTTGCACTTCACCGTGACGGCCGGAATGTTCTGGAACTGCTGCGCGTCGAACTCGATATAAAGCAACGCAGTGTTCGGATAACGCAGCTTACGATCAATGATCTCGGTGTAGCCCGCGATGGTCATCGTGTCGGCGACGGTGCCCGAGCTCTGGTTCGGGGTGATACGCCGGACGCGGATCATCCAGCCGCTGGTGGCCTTAGGCAGATTCACCCGCACAGAGCGCTGGTAACCGATGGTGGTCTTGCCGTCCACTGCGCCCAGCTGCACCTGCTGATAGGCGCCGCCGTCGGTGGCGACATCAATGGCATACTCGATGCGGTAGCCATTGGTGTTGCCACCACTGTCCTGACTGGCCAGGCGCGGCCAGCTGAAGCGCAGGCGCACGGCCGACAGCTGGGTGTTACTGAGCGCCCGGGACCATGGGTTATCACTGCGCAGTTCGACGTTGACTGTGGTCTCGTTCTCGATCGCTGGGATACCCGGGATATGGCTCTGCTCAATGCTGCCAGATCGCCAATCCCACTTCACATTCGGGAAGTTGATGTTGCCACTGGAGTCCTGAATGGGCGTATTGTCGAGGTAGATGTCCCGGGCGGTCGGCGTTCCTTCAAACTCCCCTTCACCCACCGCAATCAGGATCTTCGCCAGGTTCGTCGACTGCAAGCTGTCGGGCGCTTCGGTCGGCTGCTTAGGCTTGCTACCGCCGCCCTTGGCCCCATGGATATCCAGGTTTTGTGCTGCGCCCATGCTTTCCTCCAGACAATAAAAAACCGCCCGAAGGCGGCCTGCTCTACACGTTCACGCTATGTCTTGTCCTCGGCGTAGATGGATGCCGAGATGATCGCACCGCCCCACCGGCGCTCACCGATGCAGATCGGCACCGGGTTGCCGCTGGCAGTGGTGTTCTTGGCGCTGCCGAAGGCGTAGGACGGTAAGTTTTCTGGTGCAGCGCTTTGAGACAGGCCTTTGGCCTGAGGGCTGAGCATCTGGATGACGCCACCAGCGGTTAAAGCTATGCCAGCACTTAGCAGGGGGGCACCAAAAGGGGTTGCAGCCAAGAAGGCGCCAGCCACAATCAGAGTGATCCCAATGATCGTTTGTAATAGCCCGCCTCGCTTGCTGCCGCCGATTACCGGAACGATACGAACCTCTCGTGTGCCGCCACGGGCAAAATCTTCGTGTCCGACGTTTTTTCGGTTTCGGAATACAGCAAAACATAATCCCAGCTGGTCCAGGCGCCGGATTTCTTCCTCGAAACCAGGCAGCGTGGCTTTCAACGCCTTAAATACCTCCCACGTTTCTCCGCTATCAATCTGGCGGCGGTGGGTACGACCAAATCTTTGGGCAAGTGACCCAGATAACTTGATAGTAGTCATCGGCGCTTGGACGAGAACTGTTGCAGCCATAGCCGACCCTCTTCATAAAAAAACCGCCCGAAGGCGGCTTTGTCAGTTGTAGTCGATATAGGGGCCTATGAAGACTCCACTCATATCACCACTGATTCTGTAAATGCTTTCCTTACCTTCCTGCACACTACCGCTGATGGATCTGACAGCCATGCCAGCGCACAGCCCCGAGTCGGCAAGACCAATCCCAAGATTCGGCTGCCCGACTGGAAGAAAGAAGCTTGCTCGCTCGCCTGTTCCAATTTTTGCTGCTTTCCTGCCATCGACATAAACGACAACATCACAACCAGAGCCAAGCGCGCCTGAGTCTCGTACCACAGTCACTTTTCCGCTGCCTCCAGCAGGCTTCGACTGAAATGCGTACAGTTCATTGCTGGAAACCGGCTCTGCCTGCAACAAAGGCGTCGCAGACGTGGCACACCCAGCCAGCAACGCCAGCCCAACCGCCCCAATCAGAATTCGCATGTGATCCCTCCATGTTGATGGCGGGAAATCTAACACCATCCGTAGAAAGCGCCAAAACCTGCCTCGTGCCGCCCTTTTCATGGATAAATCAACAGCTCCATCCAGCCCTCAGTGATGCCATAATAGTGGCCCGCTCGTACTCAATACCGCAGTAAGCCACAACTGGAATATAAAATGGACATAGCGTCAATACCACCAACAGTATTCGTAGCTCTTGGAGTGATAACCGCTGCACTTCTGACCGGTTTTTTCTCTTTTATGAATATGGTGAGCGCCAAGGAAAATAAAGTGTCTGAGTTTCGTCTCTCTTGGGTTGATGGCCTAAGAAACGAGATTGCAGAGTACACATCTGCCGTTCAGGAATTAGTGCGCGTCACTAACCGCTTCAATGCTGAAGACCACCACACAGATAAAGAGCGCCACTCTTTAAAAATAGAGTGGTATAAGGAAACACGAGAGGCGTTTTCCAGAGCAATTGAAAGCCTAAGCAAAATTCAACTTAGACTAAATCCAGAGCATATCAAGAACCATCCAGACAGCCCTGAAGCCAAATTAATGAACGCGATAGCTTCCGCCAGAAACGCTTCAAAGGCTGGCGATTTTAATGGTGCTCTAAACCATTGCACCGACATAAGGGAGGCCGCATCACCAATACTCAAAAACACTTGGGACTTAGTAAAACGAGGTGAAATTGGCTACCAGAAAACCAGAAAATATGCGCTATACACTATAGTCGGTGGTTTCTACATGATTTTTACTGTTGGGATGGCCATTGGAATAAGCACCCTAATTTCAAATCAAGAACAAATAATGCGTGAAATTATACAAAAAATTAAGAGCGACTCTGAAGAAAACCCTAACCTTTCAAAAAAACAAACTGAACACATCTCACCCGGTACACCTTAACGGCAAATAACGTCCCGATGACGCAATACAAGGCGCGTCCGATCGAGCCATGGCCCGCCGAACACGATGATTTCTGATGGCCTACCGTAGAGGTGGTGCAGCAGGAATGGACCCTGACCGAATACCTGGACCTGCTCGTCAGGTAACGCAGTGTGCCGCCCCGGAACGAGGTCGAAACGTAAAGCGATCCGCCTTTGCTGAACACCAATTCGCCCGCGGCATCGTTGCGCGCTGGGTTGGCCGCCTTGATCTCTTTCGGCAGGTTGTCGTAGGCGTACTTCACTTTCTCCCGGAACAGGCGCTTGGCGTCGTTCAGGGTATGGGCGATCAGGGCGCACTTGGCCGCCTCGAACAGTGCAGCATCCAGCTGGACGATACAGACCAGGGTCGTGAACCCAAGCTGCCTGGCCTTCAGGATGATGTTCCGGGTGTGCATCCCCTGGAAGTAGTCCACCTGCTCCTGCGTCATGCGGAAGCGGACCTTCTTGCCCTGCTTGTCAGTGATGAAGTAGAGGTTGTTCAGCCGCCAAAACCGATCCCGGAGCAGTTTCATGTGCTCGGGCTTCATGGTCAGGCATCCTTCGATAGTTCATCCATCAGCTGAGACAGCTCGTCTGCGTCTTTCGACTGCTCCTTGTCGTCCAGGCCGAATGCAGTGCGCTCGAGCACCTGCAGGTTCTTCATCGCCGAGGACAACTGGAAAAGGGTCTTGGCGTTGCTCGGCAGGGCGACCGCTGCGAGCATCGAGCTACGGCGAAATCCGCTCTCATCGTCGGCCGTCTCGTCAGCGATGGCGTCCTCGATCTCCTCGCGGCGCTTGATCGTGGTGAGCAGGTCATCCATGAGCAGGTTCGCAAGGTTCGTGGCCTTGCGAATGTCACGGCG
>NZ_JBMOWO010000104.1:0-45773 GCF_049310525.1 Pseudomonas sp. GZD-222 | reverse complement strand
CAGGTTGGCGTTCCGTACATCGTGGTCTTCCTGAACAAGGCTGACCTGGTAGACGACGCTGAGCTGCTGGAACTGGTCGAGATGGAAGTTCGCGACCTGCTGTCCACCTACGACTTCCCAGGCGACGACACCCCGATCATCATCGGTTCGGCTCGTATGGCGCTGGAAGGCAAAGACGACAACGAGATGGGCACCACTGCCGTCAAGAAACTGGTTGAAACTCTGGACAGCTACATCCCAGAGCCAGAGCGTGCTATCGACAAGCCGTTCCTGATGCCAATCGAAGACGTATTCTCGATCTCGGGTCGTGGTACCGTTGTTACCGGTCGTATCGAGCGTGGTATCGTCCGCGTTCAGGATCCGCTGGAAATCGTTGGTCTGCGTGACACCACCACCACTACCTGTACTGGTGTTGAGATGTTCCGCAAGCTGCTCGACGAAGGTCGTGCTGGCGAGAACTGCGGCGTTCTGCTGCGTGGCACCAAGCGTGACGACGTTGAGCGTGGTCAGGTTCTGGTCAAGCCAGGTTCGGTTAAGCCGCACACCAAGTTCACCGCAGAAGTTTACGTTCTGAGCAAAGAAGAAGGCGGCCGTCATACTCCGTTCTTCAAAGGCTACCGTCCACAGTTCTACTTCCGTACTACTGACGTGACCGGTAACTGCGAGCTGCCAGAAGGCGTTGAAATGGTAATGCCAGGTGACAACATCCAGATGACTGTCACTCTGATCAAAACCATCGCAATGGAAGATGGTCTGCGCTTCGCTATCCGTGAAGGCGGTCGTACCGTCGGTGCTGGTGTAGTAGCAAAGATTATCGAATAAGTAGTTGATTTCTCTCGATCAGGTCGGCATAATGGCCGGCCTGATAAGCTTTTAGGTCAGTAGCTCAATTGGCAGAGCGACGGTCTCCAAAACCGTAGGTTGGGGGTTCGATTCCCTCCTGACCTGCCAGATTCACCTCGTGTGTCTGGCTTTCTTTTCACAGGATCTTCCTAGATGACTCCCAAGGCTGAAGCCCAAGACTCTCGTTTTGATCTGCTCAAGTGGCTGGCTGTTGTCGCTTTGGTGGTCGTTGGTGTTGTAGGTAATCTTTATTACTCCGCTTCGCCGATTCTGTATCGCGTACTCGCGCTGCTGGTCCTGGCTGCTGTTGCTGGCTTCATCGCCCTGCAGACTGCTAAAGGCAAGTCGTTCTTTACGCTGGTAAAGGAAGCTCGCACCGAGATCCGTAAAGTCGTATGGCCAACCCGTCAAGAGACCATGCAAACCACGCTCATCGTAGTGGCGGTTGTGTTGGTGATGGCGCTGCTGCTGTGGGGTCTCGACTCCCTGCTCGGTTGGTTGATTTCCTTGATTGTTGGCTAAGGGTGTCCCGTGGCTAAGCGTTGGTATGTTGTGCATGCTTACTCGGGTTACGAGAAGCATGTAATGCGCTCGCTGATCGAGCGCGTAAAGCTGGCTGGCATGGAAGACGGCTTCGGCGAGATTCTGGTCCCCACTGAAGAAGTGGTTGAGATGCGCAATGGCCAGAAGCGCAAAAGCGAACGCAAGTTCTTCCCAGGCTATGTTCTGGTGCAGATGGACATGAACGAAGGTACTTGGCACTTGGTCAAGGATACCCCTCGCGTCATGGGCTTCATTGGTGGTACTGCAGACAAGCCTGCGCCGATCACCGATAAAGAAGCAGAAGCCATTCTGCGTCGCGTTGCCGATGGCAGCGACAAGCCTAAGCCGAAGACGTTGTTTGAACCAGGTGAAGTGGTTCGCGTCATCGATGGCCCGTTTGCTGATTTCAACGGTACCGTTGAAGAAGTTAACTACGAGAAGAGCCGGATCCAAGTGGCCGTGCTTATTTTCGGTCGCTCTACCCCGGTAGAGCTCGAGTTCAGCCAGGTCGAAAAGGTCTAGCCGAACAAAGCATCCCATACCCCGCAGCCCTATGTGCTGCGGGGTTTTGTCGTCACTGGGATAAAACGCAAGTAATCCGGGGAGCCTTCTGGCGTTCGTACCCGATATTGGAGTAGCTCATGGCTAAGAAGATTCAGGCTTACATCAAGCTGCAAGTAAAGGCCGGCCAGGCCAACCCAAGCCCACCCGTTGGTCCAGCACTGGGTCAACACGGTGTGAACATCATGGAATTCTGCAAGGCCTTCAACGCCCGTACTCAGGGTCAAGAAGCCGGCCTGCCGACTCCTGTGATCATCACTGTTTACAGTGACCGCAGCTTCACCTTCGAAACCAAAAGCACCCCTGCTTCGGTTCTGCTGAAGAAAGCAGCTGGCCTGACCAGCGGTTCTGCACGTCCGAACACCGTTAAAGTCGGTACTGTGACCCGTGCTCAGCTGGAAGAGATCGCAAAAACCAAAAATGCTGATCTGACCGCTGCTGACATGGATGCGGCCGTGCGTACCATCGCCGGTTCCGCTCGCAGCATGGGCCTCAACGTGGAGGGTGTGTAATGGCTAAGCTGACCAAGCGCCAAAAGGCCATTGCTTCGAAACTCGAAGCTGGCAAAGTCTACAACTTCGAAGAAGCAGCAGTGCTGCTGGCCGAACTGTCCACCGTGAAGTTCAGCGAATCCTTCGACGTTGCTGTCAACCTCGGTGTTGACCCACGTAAATCCGACCAGGTCGTTCGTAGCGCTACCGTGCTGCCTCACGGCACTGGCAAGACCGTACGTGTTGCTGTCTTCACCCAGGGTCCAGCTGCTGAGGCCGCTCTGGCTGCCGGCGCTGACCGTGTAGGTATGGACGATCTGGCTGCCGAAATGAAAGGCGGCGACCTGAACTATGACGTGGTTATTGCTTCCCCGGACGCAATGCGTGTTGTAGGTCAGCTGGGTCAGGTTCTGGGTCCTCGCGGCCTGATGCCTAACCCGAAAGTCGGTACCGTAACTCCAGACGTAGCCACCGCGGTTAAAAACGCCAAGGCTGGTCAGGTTCGTTATCGCACCGACAAAAACGGCATCATCCACACCTCCGTTGGCAAAGTTGGCTTTGAAGCTGGCAAGCTGAAGGAAAACGTTGAAGCCCTGATCGCTGATCTGAAGCGTATCAAGCCAGCTTCTTCGAAAGGTATCTACGTTAAGCGCGTTACCCTGAGCACCACTATGGGCCCAGGTCTGGTCATCGACCAAGGCTCGCTGAACGCGTAAGACAAAAGCCGACGCGAGTAATCGCGTCCGCTTGAAAAAATTGGGGTCCCTGCCTGGCGGGGGCTATCCAAGACCGTAGGCGACGCAAGTCTTAAACCACAAGCCTACGCAGATGGTGCCCCTGGTTCCTTGCCGAATCAGACACCAAAACGACATCCGGCTCCGGCTGGATGAAACGGTAACAAGCAGGAGTTTTACCCGTGGCAATTAAACTCGAAGACAAGAAGGCCATCGTCGCTGAAGTCAACGAGGCTGCCAAAGTCGCTCTGTCTGCTGTCGTGGCTGATGCCCGTGGCGTGACTGTAGGCGCAATGACCGGACTCCGTAAAGAGGCTCGTGAAGCTGGCGTTTACGTACGTGTTGTACGTAACACCCTGCTCAAGCGCGCTGTTGCTGACACTGAATTCAGTGTCCTCAACGACGCCTTCACCGGCCCTACCCTGATCGCGTTCTCCAACGAACACCCGGGCGCTGCTGCCCGTCTGTTCGCAGAATTCGCCAAGGGTCAGAGCAAGTTCGAGATCAAGGCAGCTGCGTTCGACGGCAAGTTCCTTGCCGCAAACCAGATCGACGTGTTGGCTTCCCTGCCGACCCGCGACGAGGCCATTGCAAAGCTGATGAGCGTGATCCAAGGCGCTACCAGCAAGCTGGCTCGTACTTTGGCAGCCGTTCGCGACCAGAAAGAAGCTGCTGCAGCCTAAGGCGCAGAAAGCACTTTCGAAATCATACGTTTAATTTGATGGCTGCGTAGGCTGTCACCCCAATACAGGATTTAAGTCATGTCTCTGACTAACGAGCAAATCATCGAAGCAATCGGCCAGAAAACCGTTCTGGAAGTTGTTGAGCTGATCAAAGCAATGGAAGAAACCTTCGGCGTTACCGCTGCTGTTGCCGCTGCTGGCCCAGCTGCTGCCGCTGCCGTTGTTGAAGAACAAACCGAGTTCAACGTTGTTCTGGTTGCCGCTGGCGACAAGAAAGTAAACGTGATCAAGGCTGTTCGTGAACTGACCGGCCTGGGCCTGAAAGAAGCCAAGGAAAAGGTTGATACCGCTCCTCAGGTTGTTGCTGAAGGCGTTTCGAAAGAAGCCGCTGACAAAGCTAAAGCTGACCTGGAAGCAGCAGGCGCTACCGTCGAACTGAAGTAATTTCGACTGTGCGTCTCCAGCCCGAGCGATAAGCGAAAGGCTGATGGCTGGTGGCTCTTGCCACCGGCCTTTTTCCGTTATTGGCGGCCGACCAGGTCGGCGCCGGTAACGAGCGGTAACCACCGATGACGGTGGCGCAAACCATGGGGTTTGCACGATTTTCTGGCTGCTCCCGTCGGGAGGAGCCAAACAAGCAGGTGACCAAGCTGGGGAACGCTGATGGCTTACTCATACACTGAGAAAAAACGTATCCGCAAGGACTTTAGCAAGTTGCCGGACGTCATGGATGTGCCTTACCTCCTGGCCATCCAGCTGGATTCGTATCGTGAATTCTTGCAAGCGGGAGCGACCAAAGATCAGTTCCGCGACGTGGGCCTGCATGCGGCCTTCAAATCGGTTTTCCCGATCATCAGCTACTCCGGCAATGCTGCCCTGGAGTACGTTGGCTATCGTCTGGGCGAACCGGCTTTTGATGTCAAAGAATGCGTACTGCGTGGCGTGACCTATGCGGTTCCGCTGCGGGTAAAAGTCCGCCTGATCATTTTCGACAAAGAATCGTCGAACAAAGCGATCAAGGACATCAAAGAGCAAGAAGTCTACATGGGTGAAATCCCCCTGATGACTGAAAACGGTACCTTCGTAATCAACGGTACCGAGCGTGTTATCGTTTCCCAGCTGCACCGTTCGCCGGGCGTGTTCTTCGACCACGACCGCGGCAAGACGCACAGCTCTGGCAAACTGCTGTACTCGGCGCGGATCATTCCTTACCGCGGCTCGTGGCTGGACTTCGAATTCGATCCGAAAGACTGTGTATTCGTCCGTATCGACCGTCGTCGCAAGCTGCCTGCTTCGGTACTGCTGCGCGCGCTGGGCTACAGCACTGAAGAAGTGCTCGACGCGTTCTACACCACCAACGTATTCCATGTCTCGGGCGAGAAGCTCAGCCTGGAGCTGGTGCCTCAGCGCCTGCGTGGTGAGATTGCAGTCATGGATATCCATGACGAAACCGGCAAAGTCATTGTCGAGCAAGGCCGCCGTATCACCGCTCGCCACATCAACCAGCTGGAAAAAGCTGGCGTCAAGCAGCTGGACGTTCCTATGGAATACGTCCTGGGCCGTACTACCGCCAAGGCGATCGTGCACCCAGCTACCGGCGAGATCCTGGCTGAGTGCAACACCGAGTTGAGCACCGACGTCCTGGTGAAAATTGCCAAGGCTCAGGTTGTTCGCATCGAAACGTTGTACACCAACGACATCGACTGCGGTCCGTTCATCTCTGACACCCTGAAGATCGACTCCACCAGCAACCAACTGGAAGCGCTGGTCGAGATCTATCGCATGATGCGTCCTGGCGAGCCGCCAACCAAGGATGCTGCCGAGACCCTGTTCAACAACCTGTTCTTCAGCGCCGAGCGGTACGACCTGTCCGCCGTGGGCCGCATGAAGTTCAACCGTCGTATCGGTCGTACCGAGATCGAAGGTTCGGGCGTGCTGAGCAAGGAAGATATCGTCGAGGTTCTCAAGACCCTGGTCGACATCCGTAACGGCAAAGGCATCGTCGACGACATCGACCACCTGGGTAACCGTCGCGTACGTTGCGTCGGCGAGATGGCCGAGAACCAGTTCCGCGTTGGCCTGGTGCGTGTTGAGCGCGCGGTCAAAGAGCGTCTGTCGATGGCTGAAAGCGAAGGCCTGATGCCGCAAGACCTGATCAACGCCAAGCCGGTTGCGGCGGCGGTGAAAGAGTTCTTCGGTTCCAGCCAGCTTTCCCAGTTCATGGACCAGAACAACCCGCTGTCCGAGATCACCCACAAGCGTCGTGTCTCCGCACTCGGCCCTGGTGGTCTGACCCGTGAGCGCGCCGGCTTCGAAGTCCGTGACGTACACCCGACCCACTACGGCCGTGTGTGCCCGATCGAGACCCCTGAAGGTCCGAACATCGGTCTGATCAACTCCCTGGCTGCGTACGCTCGCACCAACCAGTACGGCTTCCTGGAAAGCCCGTACCGCGTGGTGAAAGAGGGCGTGGTTACCGACGACATCGTGTTCCTGTCGGCGATCGAAGAAGCTGATCACGTCATCGCTCAGGCTTCGGCTACGATGGACGAGAAAAAGCACCTGATCGACGAGCTGGTAGCTGTTCGTCACCTGAACGAATTCACCGTCAAGGCGCCGGAAGACGTCACCCTGATGGACGTTTCGCCGAAGCAGGTAGTTTCGGTTGCAGCGTCGCTGATTCCGTTCCTCGAGCACGACGACGCCAACCGTGCGTTGATGGGTTCGAACATGCAGCGTCAGGCTGTACCAACCCTGCGTGCCGACAAGCCGCTGGTCGGTACCGGTATGGAGCGCAACGTTGCGCGTGACTCCGGCGTTTGCGTCGTGGCTCGCCGTGGCGGTGTGATCGACTCCGTCGATGCCAGCCGTATCGTTGTTCGCGTTGCCGATGACGAAGTTGAAACCGGTGAAGCCGGTGTCGACATCTACAACCTGACCAAGTACACCCGTTCGAACCAGAACACCTGCATCAACCAGCGTCCGCTGGTAAGCAAAGGTGATGTGGTTCAGCGTAGCGACATCATGGCCGACGGCCCGTCCACCGACATGGGTGAACTGGCGCTGGGTCAGAACATGCGCATCGCGTTCATGGCATGGAACGGCTTCAACTTCGAAGACTCCATCTGCCTGTCCGAGCGTGTGGTTCAGGAAGACCGCTTCACCACGATCCACATCCAGGAACTGACCTGTGTGGCTCGTGACACCAAGCTTGGCCCAGAAGAGATCACCGCGGACATTCCGAACGTCGGTGAAGCTGCGCTGAACAAGCTGGACGAAGCCGGTATCGTTTACGTTGGTGCTGAAGTTGGCGCTGGTGACATTCTGGTCGGCAAGGTCACGCCAAAAGGCGAAACCCAGCTGACTCCAGAAGAGAAGCTGCTGCGCGCGATCTTCGGTGAGAAGGCCAGCGACGTTAAAGACACTTCCCTGCGCGTGCCCACCGGCACTAAAGGTACTGTCATCGACGTACAGGTCTTCACCCGTGACGGCGTTGAGCGCGACAGCCGTGCGCTGTCCATCGAGAAGATGCAGCTCGACGAGATCCGCAAGGACCTGAACGAAGAGTTCCGTATCGTTGAAGGCGCAACCTTCGAACGTCTGCGTTCTGCCCTGAACGGCCAGGTCGTCGATGGTGGTGCAGGCCTGAAGAAAGGCACTGTGATCACCAACGAAGTGCTGGACGGTCTGGAGCACGGCCAGTGGTTCAAACTGCGCATGGCCGAAGACGCGCTGAACGAGCAACTCGAGAAGGCTCAGGCCTACATCGTTGATCGTCGCCGTCTGCTGGACGACAAGTTCGAAGACAAGAAGCGCAAGCTGCAGCAGGGCGATGACCTGGCACCGGGCGTACTGAAGATCGTCAAGGTCTACCTGGCAATCCGTCGCCGCATCCAGCCGGGCGACAAGATGGCCGGCCGTCACGGTAACAAAGGTGTGGTCTCGGTAATCATGCCGGTCGAAGACATGCCGCACGACGCCAACGGTACGCCGGTTGACGTGGTACTCAACCCACTGGGTGTACCATCGCGTATGAACGTCGGTCAGATCCTCGAAACCCACCTGGGCCTGGCGGCCAAAGGTCTGGGCGAGAAGATCAACCGCATGCTCGAAGAGCAGCGCAAGGTCATCGAGCTGCGCAAGTTCCTCACCGAGATCTACAACGAGATCGGTGGTCGTCAGGAAAGCCTGGAAGACTTCTCCGACCAGGAAATCCTGGATCTGGCGAAGAACCTCAAAGGCGGTGTGCCAATGGCCACTCCAGTCTTCGACGGCGCCAAGGAAAGCGAGATCAAGGCCATGCTGAAACTGGCAGACATGCCAGAAAGCGGTCAGATGCAGCTGTTCGACGGCCGTACCGGTAACAAGTTCGAGCGTCCAGTGACCGTTGGTTACATGTACATGCTCAAGCTGAACCACTTGGTGGACGACAAGATGCACGCGCGTTCCACTGGTTCTTACAGCCTGGTTACCCAGCAGCCGCTGGGTGGTAAGGCGCAGTTCGGTGGTCAGCGTTTCGGGGAGATGGAAGTGTGGGCGCTGGAAGCATACGGCGCGGCATACACCCTGCAAGAAATGCTCACAGTGAAGTCGGACGACGTGAACGGTCGGACCAAGATGTACAAAAACATCGTGGACGGCGATCACCGTATGGAGCCGGGCATGCCCGAGTCCTTCAACGTGTTGATCAAAGAGATCCGTTCGCTCGGTATCGATATCGATCTGGAAACCGAATAACACGTGACGCGAATCGGGAGCGTGGCTGAAAAGCCCGCTCCCTGCTCCGCCAGGAGGAAAGGCCTTGAAAGACCTACTGAATTTGCTGAAAAACCAGGGTCAAGTCGAAGAGTTCGACGCCATCCGTATCGGATTGGCCTCGCCTGAGATGATCCGTTCGTGGTCGTTCGGTGAAGTTAAAAAACCGGAAACCATCAACTACCGTACGTTCAAGCCTGAGCGTGACGGCCTGTTCTGCGCCAAGATCTTTGGCCCAGTCAAGGACTACGAGTGCCTGTGCGGTAAGTACAAGCGCCTGAAACACCGTGGCGTGATCTGTGAGAAGTGCGGCGTTGAAGTCGCCCTGGCCAAAGTTCGTCGTGAGCGCATGGCGCACATCGAACTGGCCTCTCCAGTTGCCCACATCTGGTTCCTGAAATCGCTGCCGTCCCGTATCGGCTTGCTGATGGACATGACCCTGCGTGATATCGAGCGCGTTCTCTACTTCGAGAGCTATGTCGTTATCGACCCAGGCATGACCACTCTGGAAAAAGGCCAGCTGCTCAACGACGAGCAGTACTTCGAAGCGCTGGAAGAGTTCGGCGATGACTTCGACGCCCGCATGGGTGCCGAGGCTGTCCGCGAGCTGCTGCACGCTATCGACCTGGAGCACGAGATTGGCCGCCTGCGCGAAGAGATTCCGCAGACCAACTCGGAAACCAAGATCAAGAAGCTGTCCAAGCGTCTGAAACTGATGGAAGCCTTCCAGGGCTCGGGCAACCTGCCTGAGTGGATGGTCCTGACCGTTCTGCCGGTTCTGCCGCCAGACCTGCGTCCGTTGGTTCCGCTGGACGGCGGTCGCTTCGCGACTTCCGACCTGAACGATCTGTATCGTCGGGTGATCAACCGTAACAACCGTCTGAAGCGCCTGCTCGACCTGTCCGCGCCGGACATCATCGTGCGCAACGAAAAGCGCATGCTGCAGGAAGCGGTCGACGCCTTGCTGGACAACGGCCGTCGCGGCCGTGCCATCACTGGTTCGAACAAGCGTCCTCTGAAGTCCCTGGCCGACATGATCAAGGGTAAGCAAGGTCGTTTCCGTCAGAACTTGCTCGGTAAGCGTGTTGACTACTCTGGCCGTTCGGTAATTACCGTAGGTCCGACCCTGCGTCTGCACCAGTGCGGTCTGCCGAAGAAGATGGCTCTAGAGCTGTTCAAGCCGTTCATTTTCGGCAAGCTGGAGATGCGTGGTCTGGCGACCACCATCAAGGCTGCCAAGAAGATGGTCGAGCGCGAGTTGCCAGAGGTGTGGGACGTTCTCGCCGAAGTGATTCGCGAACACCCCGTACTGCTCAACCGTGCGCCGACCCTTCACCGTCTGGGCATCCAGGCGTTTGAACCGGTACTGATCGAAGGTAAGGCTATCCAGCTGCACCCGCTGGTCTGTGCTGCGTACAACGCCGACTTCGACGGTGACCAAATGGCCGTTCACGTACCGCTGACGCTGGAAGCCCAGCTCGAAGCGCGTGCGCTGATGATGTCGACCAACAACATTCTGTCGCCAGCCAACGGTGAGCCAATCATCGTTCCGTCGCAGGACGTTGTACTGGGTCTGTACTACATGACCCGTGAAGCCATCAACGCCAAGGGCGAGGGTCGCGTATTCGCCGACCTGCAGGAAGTCGACCGCGTATTCCGCGCCGGCGAAGCTGCCCTGCATGCCAAGATCAAGGTTCGTATCAACGAAACCGTTAACGATCGTGATGGCGGCAGCGTCAAGAACACCCGTATCGTCGACACCACTGTCGGCCGTGCTCTGCTGTTCCAGGTTGTTCCACCAGGACTGTCGTACGACGTGGTCAACCAGCCAATGAAGAAAAAGGCGATCTCCAAGCTGATCAACCAGTGCTACCGCGTGGTTGGTCTGAAAGAGACCGTGATCTTCGCTGACCAGCTGATGTACACCGGTTTTGCCTACTCGACCATCTCCGGCGTTTCCATCGGTGTTAACGACTTCGTTATCCCGGATGAAAAAGCCCGCATCATCGGTGCTGCCACCGACGAAGTGAAAGAGATCGAGAGCCAGTACGCCTCCGGCCTGGTAACCCAGGGCGAGAAGTACAACAAAGTCATCGACTTGTGGTCCAAGGCGAACGACGAAGTGTCCAAGGCGATGATGACCAACCTCTCGAAAGAGAAGGTCATCGACCGCGAAGGCAACGAAGTCGAGCAAGAGTCCTTCAACTCGATGTACATGATGGCTGACTCCGGTGCCCGGGGTTCGGCAGCTCAGATTCGTCAGCTGGCCGGTATGCGTGGTCTGATGGCCAAGCCGGACGGCTCGATCATCGAGACGCCGATCACCGCGAACTTCCGTGAAGGTCTGAGCGTACTCCAGTACTTCATCTCGACTCACGGTGCTCGTAAAGGTCTTGCGGATACCGCGTTGAAAACCGCGAACTCCGGTTACCTGACCCGTCGTCTGGTTGACGTTGCCCAGGATCTGGTCGTTACCGAGATCGACTGCGGCACCGAGCAAGGCCTGCTGATGACGCCGCACATTGAAGGCGGCGACGTTGTAGAGCCACTGGGTGAGCGTGTACTGGGTCGTGTTATTGCCCGTGACGTGTTCAAGCCAGGCACCGACGACGTTATCGTTCCGGCCGGCACCCTGGTCGACGAGAAGTGGGTTGAATTCATCGAGCTGAACAGCATCGACGAAGTGATCGTACGTTCGCCGATCAGCTGCGAAACCCGCTACGGTATCTGCGCCAAGTGCTACGGTCGTGACCTGGCTCGCGGTCACCAGGTGAACATCGGTGAAGCTGTCGGCGTTATCGCTGCCCAGTCGATCGGTGAGCCGGGTACCCAGCTGACCATGCGTACGTTCCACATCGGTGGTGCTGCAAGCCGGACCTCGGCTGCCGACAGCGTCCAGGTGAAGAACGGCGGTATGGTACGTCTGCACAACCTGAAGCAGGTTGAGCGTGCCGACGGTAACCTGGTTGCCGTATCGCGTTCCGGTGAGTTGGCGATTGCCGACGAATTCGGTCGTGAGCGCGAGCGTTACAAGCTGCCGTACGGTGCTGTGATTTCGGTCAAGGAAGGCGACAAGGTCGACGCTGGCGCAATCGTCGCCAAGTGGGACCCGCACACCCACCCGATCGTTACCGAAATGAAAGGTACCGTGACCTTCGTGGGCATGGAAGAAGGCATCACCATCAAGCGTCAGACTGACGAATTGACTGGTTTGACCAACATTGAAGTTCTGGACGTTAAAGACCGTCCGGCTGCAGGTAAGGAAATCCGTCCTGCAATCAAGATGGTCGACGCCAATGGCAAGGATCTGCTGCTGCCAGGTACCGACGTACCGGCTCAGTACTTCCTGCCGGCTAACGCCCTGGTCGGCGTGGCCGACGGTGCACAGATCGGTGTTGGTGACGTTATCGCGCGTATCCCGCAAGAAACGTCGAAAACCCGTGACATCACCGGTGGTCTGCCACGGGTTGCCGACTTGTTCGAAGCCCGTCGTCCGAAAGAAGCCTCGATTCTGGCTGAAGTCAGCGGCACCATCGCGTTCGGTAAAGAGACCAAAGGCAAGCGCCGTCTGGTTATCACCCCGAACGACGGTAGCGATCCGTACGAAGAGCTGATTCCGAAGTGGCGCCACCTGAACGTCTTCGAAGGCGAACAAGTGAACCGCGGCGAAGTTATCTCCGACGGTCCAAGCGATCCGCACGACATCCTGCGTCTGCTGGGTGTAAGCGCGCTGGCCAAGTACATCGTCAACGAGATTCAGGACGTTTACCGTCTGCAAGGCGTGAAGATCAACGACAAGCACATCGAAACCATCCTGCGCCAGATGCTGCGCAAGGTCGAGATTGCCGAGTCGGGCGATTCCAGCTTCATCAAGGGCGACCAGATGGAACTGACTCACGTACTGGTAGAAAACGAGCGTCTGAACGCGGAAGACAAATTCGTCTCCAAATTCACTCGTGTGCTGCTGGGTATCACCAAGGCCTCGCTGTCCACCGAATCGTTCATCTCGGCGGCTTCCTTCCAGGAAACCACCCGCGTACTGACCGAAGCGGCGGTAACCGGCAAGCGCGATTACCTGCGCGGTCTGAAAGAAAACGTGGTCGTGGGTCGTCTGATCCCGGCCGGTACCGGTCTGGCCTACCACAGCGAGCGCAAGCGTCGCCGTGATGCCGACAAGCCGCTGCGCGTAAGTGCCAGTGAGGTGGAAGCCGCACTGACTGAAGCGCTGAACTCCAGCGGTAACTGAAAGTAGGACAGGGCCCTGGCTGACCCGATCCGGTCATTGGCGACATAAAATGTTGCCGATGACTGGAGGAGGGAGGCTGGGGCCTCGTCTTGACTGGGGACAAGATCCTCTTTAGACTCTTGTACCCCTAAATTTGGTGGGACTCCGTCCTGCCAATTTTTGCTTTTCTTGCAAGACAATAGCGTCGCAAGACAACAGTGGAGCTAGTAGATGGCAACTATCAACCAGCTGGTACGTCAGCCGCGTAAGCGTATCGTCGAGAAATCCGACGTTCCTGCGCTGCAGAACTGCCCGCAACGTCGTGGCGTGTGCACCCGTGTGTACACCACCACGCCGAAAAAACCTAACTCGGCACTGCGTAAAGTATGCCGTGTGCGTCTGACCAACGGTTTCGAGGTTTCCTCGTACATCGGCGGTGAAGGCCACAACCTGCAAGAGCACAGCGTCGTACTGATCCGTGGCGGTCGTGTAAAAGACTTGCCAGGTGTTCGTTACCACACCGTTCGCGGCTCCCTGGATACCTCCGGTGTTAAAGGTCGTAACCAAGGTCGTTCGAAGTACGGTACCAAGCGTCCGAAATAATCGGCCGTTTGTTGCAGTTTGCAGTTATCAATTTTATTGAGTCGATAAGAGTAAGGTCGGGCACGCACCCTATGGGTCCACTGTCCCGGGCTAACCTGAAGACCGTTTGAGGGCTTATCAATGCCAAGACGTCGTGTAGCAGCCAAGCGTGAGATTCTGGACGATCCAAAATACGGAAGCCAGATCCTCGCCAAGTTCATGAACCACGTAATGGAAAGCGGCAAAAAAGCCGTTGCCGAGCGTATCGTTTACGGTGCACTGGACAAGGTTAAAGAACGCAAGAACAGCGATCCCCTGGAAATCTTCGAGAAAGCTCTCGACGCCATCGCTCCGCTGGTCGAAGTTAAGTCGCGCCGTGTTGGCGGTGCCACTTACCAGGTTCCTGTTGAAGTTCGTCCATCCCGTCGTAACGCCCTGGCAATGCGCTGGTTGGTAGACTACGCCCGCAAGCGTGGCGAGAAGTCCATGGCCCTGCGCCTGGCTGGCGAGCTGCTGGATGCTGCTGAAGGCAAAGGTGCTGCAGTCAAGAAGCGTGAAGACGTACACCGTATGGCCGAAGCCAACAAAGCGTTCTCGCACTACCGCTTCTAATTCAGGCATCACTATTTTTGCGAGGGCTCTATGGCTCGTACTACACCAATCAACCGCTACCGTAACATTGGTATCTGCGCGCACGTTGATGCGGGCAAGACTACCACTACCGAGCGGATCCTGTTCTACACAGGTCTGAGCCACAAAATGGGCGAGGTGCATGATGGCGCCGCGACCACCGACTGGATGGTGCAGGAGCAGGAGCGGGGTATTACCATTACCTCCGCTGCTGTAACCACCTTCTGGGAAGGTTCCCGTGGCCAGTACGGCAAATACCGCGTAAACGTCATCGATACCCCCGGCCACGTTGACTTCACCATTGAAGTAGAACGTTCGCTGCGCGTACTCGACGGCGCGGTCGTTGTATTCTGCGGTACTTCCGGCGTTGAGCCGCAGTCCGAAACCGTATGGCGTCAAGCCAACAAGTACGGCGTTCCACGTGTTGTTTACGTGAACAAGATGGACCGTGCTGGCGCTGACTTCCTGCGCGTCGTAGGTCAGATCAAGAACCGTCTGGGTCACACCCCGGTTCCTGTTCAGCTGGCCATCGGTTCGGAAGATAACTTCCAGGGTCAGGTTGATCTGATCAAAATGAAGGCTATCTACTGGAACGACGACGACAAAGGCACCACCTATCGCGAGGAAGAAATTCCTGCCGATATGCTGGAGCTGGCTGAAGAGTGGCGCGCCAACATGGTCGAAGCCGCTGCCGAAGCCAACGAAGAGCTGATGAACAAGTACCTTGAAGAGGGTGAGCTGTCGGTCGAAGAAATCAAAGCCGGTCTGCGTGCGCGCACCCTGGCCAGCGAGATCGTTCCGGCTGTCTGCGGTTCTTCCTTCAAGAACAAGGGCGTTCCTCTGGTTCTCGATGCTGTTATCGACTTCCTGCCTGCTCCTACCGAGATTCCTGCGATCAAGGGTATCCACCCTGACCTGATCGAGAAGCCGAAGGATGAGCTGGTCGAGGCTGACTACGACGAGCGTCATGCAGACGACAGCGAGCCGTTCTCGGCGCTGGCGTTCAAGATTGCTACTGACCCGTTCGTGGGTACCCTGACTTTCGTGCGCGTTTACTCGGGCATGCTGCAGTCCGGCGACTCCGTGATCAACTCGGTCAAGGGCAAGAAAGAGCGCGTTGGTCGTATGGTGCAGATGCACGCCAACCAGCGTGAAGAAATCAAAGAAGTACTGGCAGGCGATATCGCTGCTCTGATCGGCATGAAGGATGTCACCACTGGTGACACCCTGTGCAACGCCGACAAGCCGATCATCCTCGAGCGTATGGACTTCCCTGAGCCTGTGATCTCGGTAGCTGTTGAGCCGAAGACCAAGCAGGACCAGGAAAAGATGGGTATCGCACTGGGCAAGCTGGCTCAGGAAGACCCGTCGTTCCGCGTTAAAACTGATGAAGAAACCGGCCAGACCATCATTTCGGGTATGGGCGAGCTTCACCTGGACATCCTCGTTGACCGCATGAAGCGCGAATTCAACGTTGAAGCCAACATCGGTAAGCCGCAGGTTTCGTACCGCGAGCAGATCACCAAGGACAACGTCGAGATCGAAGGTAAGTTCGTTCGTCAGTCCGGTGGTCGCGGTCAGTTCGGTCACTGCTGGATTCGCTTCTCGCAGCCATCAGTGGATGCCCAAGGCAACATCACCGAAGGCCTGGAATTCACCAACGAAGTTGTAGGTGGTGTGGTTCCTAAGGAATACATCCCGGCGATCCAGAAAGGTATCGAAGAGCAGATGAAGAACGGCATCGTTGCCGGCTATCCGCTGATCGGCCTGAAGGCAACCGTGTTTGATGGTTCCTACCACGACGTCGACTCGAACGAGATGGCGTTCAAGGTAGCCGCTTCCATGGCGACCAAGCAACTCGCAGCCAAAGGCGGCGGTAAGGTGCTTGAGCCGATCATGAAGGTAGAAGTTGTGACCCCTGAGGACTACATGGGTGACGTGATGGGTGACCTGAACCGTCGTCGTGGTCTGATCCAGGGTATGGAAGATTCGGTGTCCGGCAAGGTTGTCCGTGCTGAAGTTCCGCTCGGAGAGATGTTCGGTTATGCGACCGACGTTCGTTCCATGTCTCAGGGTCGCGCGAGCTACTCCATGGAATTCTCCAAATACGCCGAAGCTCCGTCGAATATCGTCGAAGCACTCGTTAAAAAACAAGGCTAATCCAGCCCTTTAGGCAAGAGGTTCACTGTCGTGGCTAAAGAAAAATTTGATCGTTCCCTTCCGCACGTCAACGTTGGCACCATCGGTCACGTTGACCACGGTAAAACCACTCTGACCGCAGCTCTGACTCGCGTCTGCTCCGAAGTTTTCGGTTCGGCCGTTGTTGACTTCGACAAGATCGACTCGGCTCCAGAAGAGAAAGCTCGCGGTATCACCATCAACACCGCGCACGTCGAGTACAACTCGAAGATCCGTCACTACGCTCACGTTGACTGCCCAGGTCACGCTGACTACGTGAAGAACATGATCACCGGTGCTGCGCAGATGGACGGCGCTATCCTGGTTTGTTCGGCCGCTGATGGTCCGATGCCACAAACCCGTGAGCACATCCTGCTGTCCCGTCAGGTTGGCGTTCCGTACATCGTGGTCTTCCTGAACAAGGCTGACCTGGTAGACGACGCTGAGCTGCTGGAACTGGTCGAGATGGAAGTTCGCGACCTGCTGTCCACCTACGACTTCCCAGGCGACGACACCCCGATCATCATCGGTTCGGCTCGTATGGCGCTGGAAGGCAAAGACGACAACGAGATGGGCACCACTGCCGTCAAGAAACTGGTTGAAACTCTGGACAGCTACATCCCAGAGCCAGAGCGTGCTATCGACAAGCCGTTCCTGATGCCAATCGAAGACGTATTCTCGATCTCGGGTCGTGGTACCGTTGTTACCGGTCGTATCGAGCGTGGTATCGTCCGCGTTCAGGATCCGCTGGAAATCGTTGGTCTGCGTGACACCACCACCACTACCTGTACTGGTGTTGAGATGTTCCGCAAGCTGCTCGACGAAGGTCGTGCTGGCGAGAACTGCGGCGTTCTGCTGCGTGGCACCAAGCGTGACGACGTTGAGCGTGGTCAGGTTCTGGTCAAGCCAGGTTCGGTTAAGCCGCACACCAAGTTCACCGCAGAAGTTTACGTTCTGAGCAAAGAAGAAGGCGGCCGTCATACTCCGTTCTTCAAAGGCTACCGTCCACAGTTCTACTTCCGTACTACTGACGTGACCGGTAACTGCGAGCTGCCAGAAGGCGTTGAAATGGTAATGCCAGGCGACAACATCCAAATGGTTGTCACCCTGATCAAGACCATCGCAATGGAAGACGGCCTGCGTTTCGCTATCCGTGAAGGCGGTCGTACCGTCGGCGCTGGCGTCGTAGCCAAAATCATCGAGTAATCGTTGATCGCTTGAAAAAGGCCCCCGCTCAGCGGGGGCTTTTTTATTGGGTTGACACTCGGTGGGGCCCTCTATAGAATCACGCCTCCTTTTAACGGGCGTAGTGCGCCCGGTGGGAATAGCAGCCTGGAGTCTGAAATCCAATGCAAAATCAGCAAATCCGTATCAGGTTGAAGGCTTTTGACCATCGCCTGATCGACCAATCCACCCAGGAAATCGTGGAAACCGCGAAACGTACTGGTGCTCAAGTGCGTGGTCCAATTCCACTGCCTACCCGTAAAGAGCGGTTCACCGTTCTGGTCTCTCCGCACGTCAACAAAGACGCGCGTGACCAGTACGAGATCCGTACTCATAAGCGCGTTCTGGACATCGTCCAGCCAACGGATAAAACCGTTGATGCTCTTATGAAGCTTGATCTTGCGGCCGGTGTGGAAGTGCAGATCAGCCTCGGCTAAGACACGGTCTTAGTCGTGTAACGCTCTGAAATGGGCGGCCATAGCGGGTGAAAGCCCCGTACACTCATGAGGTTTACAACATGACTATTGGTGTAGTCGGTCGTAAATGCGGTATGACCCGTATTTTCACCGAAGAAGGTGTCTCCATTCCGGTCACGGTCATTGAGATCGAGCCGAATCGCGTCACCCAGTTCAAAACTGAAGAAACCGATGGCTATCGTGCAGTGCAAGTCACTGTCGGTGAACGTCGCGCTTCGCGTGTGACTGCTGCTCAAGCAGGTCACTTCGCTAAAGCGAACGTTGCCGCGGGTCGCGGCGTCTGGGAATTCCGCCTTGAAGAAGGCGAGTACCAGGCTGGCGACTTGATCAACGCTGAAATCTTCGCTGCTGGCCAAATGGTAGATGTTACCGGTCAGTCCAAGGGTAAAGGCTTTGCCGGTACCATCAAGCGTTGGAATTTCCGCGGTCAAGATAACACCCACGGTAACTCCGTCTCCCACCGCGTCCCGGGCTCTATCGGCCAGTGCCAGACTCCTGGTCGTGTATTCAAGGGCAAGAAAATGTCCGGTCACATGGGCGCCGAGCGCGTGACCGTTCAGTCCCTGGAAGTAGTGCGCGTCGACGCTGAACGCAATCTGTTGCTGGTCAAGGGTGCCGTTCCTGGCGCAACTGGCGGCAATCTGGTTGTGCGTCCGGCTGCCAAGGCTCGCGGTTAAGGGGAAGCTGACATGCAACTAAATGTAAATGACGCTCAAGCGATCGAAGTTTCCGAACTGACTTTCGGCGGCGAATTCAACGAGACGCTGGTTCACCAAGCAGTCGTGGCCTACATGGCCGGCGGCCGTCAGGGCACCAAGCAGCAGAAAACCCGTTCCGACGTTGCTGGTGGCGGTAAGCGCCCATGGCGTCAGAAAGGTACTGGCCGTGCTCGTGCCGGTACTATCCGTAGCCCAATCTGGCGTGGCGGCGGTACCACTTTCGCAGCTCGTCCTCAAGACCACTCGCAGAAGCTCAACAAGAAGATGTACCGCGCAGCAATGCGCTCCATCCTCGCCGAGCTGGTGCGTACCGACCGTCTGGTCGTGGTTCAGGACTTTGCTGTTGAAGCACCGAAAACCAAAGACCTGCTGAACAAGCTGAACGGCATGGGTCTGAGCGACGTACTGATCGTTTCTGACGCTGTTGATCAGAATCTGTACCTGGCTGCTCGTAACCTGCCGCACGTCGACGTACGTGACGTACAGGGTTCCGATCCGGTCAGTCTGATCGCATACGACAAAGTGTTGATCACTGTGTCGGCCGTGAAGAAATTCGAGGAGCTGCTGGGATGAACCAGGAACGCGTATTTAAAGTCCTCCTTGGCCCGCACGTTTCCGAGAAGGCTACCGTTCTGGCTGAGAAAAAAGGCCAGTTCGTATTCAAGGTTGCTACTGATGCAACCAAGCTGGAAATCAAGAAAGCTGTCGAAGGCCTGTTCGGCGTAAAAGTCGAAAACGTGTCGACCGTCAACGTTCTGGGTAAAACCAAGCGTACCGCACGTGGTCTGGGCAAGCGTAATGACTGGAAGAAGGCGATCGTCTCCCTTCAGCCAGGCCAAGATCTCGATTTCAGCAGCAGTGCTGAGTAAGGAAGGGGTGCATCATGGCAATCGTTAAATGCAAACCGACTTCCCCTGGCCGCCGTTTCGTGGTCAAGGTGGTCAACAAGGAGCTGCACAAAGGCGCTCCTCACGCACCGCTGCTCGAGAAAAAATCGAAGTCTGGTGGTCGTAACAACAATGGCCGCATCACTACTCGTCACGTAGGTGGTGGTCATAAGCAGCATTACCGTATGGTCGATTTCCGTCGCAACGACAAAGATGGCATCGTCGCCACTGTCGAGCGTATCGAATACGATCCAAACCGTACTGCTCACATCGCACTGCTCTGCTACGCAGACGGCGAGCGCCGCTACATCATCGCCCCTAAAGGCGTGAGTGCTGGCGACCAGCTGATCGCAGGTGCTCTGGCTCCAATCAAGCCAGGCAACTCCCTGCAACTGCGCAACATCCCAGTGGGTAGCACCATTCACGGCATCGAACTGAAGCCGGGCAAAGGTGCACAGATCGCTCGTTCCGCTGGTGCTTCGGCTCAGCTGATCGCTCGCGAAGGTGTCTATGTGACCCTGCGTCTGCGCTCTGGTGAAATGCGTAAAGTCCTGGCTGAATGCCGTGCGACCCTGGGCGAAGTCTCGAACTCCGAGCACAGCCTGCGTTCGCTGGGTAAAGCTGGTGCCAAACGCTGGCGTGGCGTTCGCCCAACCGTTCGTGGTGTTGCCATGAACCCGGTTGACCACCCACATGGTGGTGGTGAAGGTCGTACCTCCGGTGGTCGTCATCCGGTATCGCCATGGGGCTTCCCGACTAAGGGCGCGAAGACTCGTGGTAATAAGCGTACCGACAACATGATCGTCCGTCGTCGCAAGTAAATAGAGGGATACGACAGTGCCACGTTCTCTGAAAAAAGGTCCTTTTATCGATCTTCACCTACTGAAGAAGATCGAAGTGGCGGCGGAAAAGAACGATCGCAAACCAGTTAAGACCTGGTCGCGCCGTTCCATGATCCTGCCACAAATGGTCGGTCTGACCATCGCGGTTCACAACGGTCGCCAACATGTCCCAGTTCTCGTGAACGAAGACATGGTCGGCCATAAACTGGGCGAGTTTGCCGGTACCCGCACTTATCGTGGGCACGTGGCTGACAAGAAAGCCAAGCGTTAAGGGGTAGGGAAATGGAAGTAGCCGCTAAGTTGTCGGGCGCTCGAATCTCCGCCCAGAAAGCCCGCTTGGTCGCCGACCAGATCCGCGGGAAGAAGGTGGGCGAAGCGCTCAACCTGTTGGCCTTCAGCAGCAAAAAAGCCGCTGAAATCATGAAGAAAGTCCTCGAGTCGGCCGTAGCCAACGCCGAGCATAACGAAGGCGCAGACGTTGATGACCTGAAGGTCTCCACCGTTTTCGTCAACGAAGGGCGTTCGCTGAAGCGAATCATGCCGCGTGCCAAAGGCCGCGCTGATCGCATCGTCAAGCGGTCTTGCCATATCACTGTCAAGGTTGCGGACAAGTAACGGAGTCGATCAGATGGGTCAGAAAGTACATCCCACTGGCATTCGCCTGGGAATCGTCAAGGAGCACACCTCCGTCTGGTACGCAGACGGTCGGACTTATGCGGACTATTTGCTCGCAGATCTGAATGTGCGTGAGTACCTCCAAGACAAACTAAAAAGCGCGTCCGTTAGCCGTATCGATATCCATCGTCCGGCTCAAACTGCACGCATCACCATCCACACCGCTCGTCCAGGTATTGTTATCGGGAAGAAAGGTGAAGATGTTGAGAAACTGCGTCAGGACCTGACCAAGCAAATGGGTGTGCCTGTGCACATCAATATCGAAGAGATCCGCAAGCCGGAACTCGACGGTATGCTGGTTGCTCAGAGCGTAGCTCAGCAGCTGGAGCGTCGTGTGATGTTCCGTCGCGCCATGAAGCGCGCCGTACAGAACGCCATGCGCATTGGTGCCAAAGGCATCAAGATCCAGGTGAGCGGTCGTCTCGGTGGTGCTGAAATCGCACGTACTGAATGGTATCGCGAAGGTCGTGTGCCGCTGCACACCCTGCGTGCTGATATCGACTATGCCACTTACGAAGCTCACACCACTTACGGTGTGATCGGTGTGAAGGTTTGGATTTTCAAAGGCGAAGTTATTGGTGGTCGCCAAGAAGAACTGAAACCACAAGCACCAGCGCCTCGTAAAAAAGCTGCTAAGTAAGGGGTACGCCAAATGTTGCAACCAAAGCGTACAAAATTCCGCAAGCAGATGACCGGCCACAACCGTGGTCTGGCACTGCGCGGTAGCAAAGTCAGCTTCGGCGAGTTTGCTCTGAAAGCTGTTGCTCGCGGTCGTCTCACCGCCCGCCAGATTGAGTCGGCACGTCGTGCTCTGACCCGTCACGTAAAACGTGGCGGTAAAATCTGGATCCGTGTGTTCCCGGACAAGCCGATCTCCAAGAAGCCTCTCGAAGTGCGGATGGGTAAAGGTAAAGGTTCCGTGGAGTACTGGGTTGCCCAGATCCAGCCAGGCAAAGTCCTGTACGAGATCGAGGGTGTTTCTGAAGAGCTGGCGCGTGAGGCTTTCGCCTTGGCGGCTGCAAAGCTGCCTCTCGCCACCTCCTTTGTTAAGCGGACGGTGATGTGATGAAAGCGAATGAACTTCGTGAAAAATCAGCACAGCAGCTGAACGAGCAACTGCTCGGCTTGCTGCGCGACCAGTTCAATCTGCGTATGCAGAAAGCAACTGGCCAGTTGGGGCAGTCGCACCTGCTCTCGCAAGTTAAGCGTGACATCGCTCGCGTGAAAACTGTGCTCAACCAGCAGGCAGGTAAGTGATCATGGCTGAAGCTGAAAAAACCGTCCGTACGCTGACTGGCCGTGTCGTCAGCGACAAGATGGACAAAACCATCACCGTACTGATCGAGCGTCGCGTAAAGCACCCGATCTACGGTAAATACGTTAAGCGTTCGACTAAGCTGCACGCGCACGACGAAACCAATCAGTGCCACATCGGCGACAAGGTCTCCATCCGCGAGACCCGTCCGCTGGCCAAGACCAAAGCTTGGGCACTGGTTGAAGTTCTCGAACGCGCTGTTGAAGTCTAAGGGCTAAGGGTCGGAGAAATTTTATGATTCAGACTCAATCCATGCTCGATGTGGCCGATAACAGCGGCGCTCGTCGCGTCATGTGCATCAAGGTTCTCGGCGGTTCGCACCGCCGTTACGCCGGCATCGGTGACATCATCAAGGTAACCGTCAAGGAAGCAATTCCTCGCGGTAAAGTGAAGAAAGGCCAAGTGATGACTGCTGTTGTAGTCCGCACTCGCCACGGTGTCCGTCGTGCTGACGGCTCCATCATCCGCTTTGATGGCAATGCTGCTGTTCTGCTGAACAACAAGCAAGAGCCGATCGGCACCCGTATCTTTGGGCCAGTGACGCGTGAACTTCGTACTGAGAAGTTCATGAAGATCGTCTCGCTCGCCCCAGAAGTGCTGTAAGGAGATCCGACATGCAAAAGATTCGTCGTGACGACGAGATCATCGTGATCGCCGGCAAAGACAAAGGTAAGCGCGGTAAGGTGCTCAAGGTTCTCGCTGACGACCGTCTGGTCGTTGGTGGGATCAACCTGGTGAAGCGTCATACCAAGCCTAACCCGATGTCGGGCGTACAAGGCGGTATCGTCGAGAAAGAAGCGCCACTGCACGCTTCCAACGTCGCCATTTTCAACGGCGAAACCAACAAGGCTGACCGCGTTGGTTTCAAAGTAGAAGACGGCAAAAAAATTCGTGTCTTCAAGTCGACCCAAAAAGCGGTTGATGCTTGAACACTGCTAGGTAGAAGACCATGGCACGACTGAAAGAGATTTACCGGAAGGAAATTGCTCCGAAGCTTAAGGAAGAACTTAAGCTGGCGAACGTAATGGAAGTTCCGCGCGTTACCAAGATCACCCTGAACATGGGTCTGGGCGAAGCTGTCGGCGACAAAAAAGTCATCGAGCACGCTGTTGCTGACCTGGAGAAGATCACCGGTCAGAAAGCCGTTGTGACTTTCGCTCGGAAATCCATCGCGGGCTTCAAAGTCCGTGAGGGCTGGCCGATCGGCGTTAAAGTTACTCTGCGCCGTGATCGTATGTACGAGTTCCTGGACCGCCTGCTGGCGATCTCCCTGCCTCGGGTTCGCGACTTCCGCGGCCTGAATGCCAAGTCCTTCGATGGTCGTGGCAACTACAGCATGGGCGTGAAAGAGCAGATCATCTTCCCGGAAATCGACTACGACAAGATCGATGCTCTGCGCGGTCTGGACATTACCCTGACCACCACTGCCAAGAACGATGACGAAGGCCGCGCTCTGCTGCGTGCTTTCAAATTCCCGTTCCGCAACTGATTGGAGTAGGAAAATGGCCAAGAAGAGCATGAAAAACCGTGAGCTGAAGCGTCAGCTCACTGTTGCCAAGTACGCCAAGAAGCGTGCCGAGCTGAAAGCGATCATCGTAAATCTGGAAGCAACTCCAGAAGAGCGTTTTGCCGCTGTCGTAGCTCTGCAGAAGCAACCACGTGACGCCAGCGCTTCGCGCATGCGTAACCGTTGCCGCATCACCGGTCGTCCACACGGCGTTTACCGCAAGTTCGGCCTCGGCCGTAACAAGCTGCGTGAAGCAGCAATGCGCGGTGACGTTCCAGGTCTGGTTAAAGCCAGCTGGTAAGACGTACCGGCAGCGTCCAGGTGGCGGGGGAGCAATCTTCCGACCACCGGTGACTTTGCAACGAAACAAGCCCCTTCTGGGGCTTGTTTCGTTTCTGGGATCTGTCTAGAATGACCGGCTCTCCTGAGTCCGGGTTTTTTGACCTGGCGAACTCAGGTGACTGTAGTAGCCGAGAGGCTAATTTTTCTTGTATCAGGAGCGTCTAGCCCATGAGTATGCAGGACCCGTTAGCGGACATGCTAACTCGCATCCGTAATGCCCAGATGGCTGAAAAGTCCGTCGTAAGCATGCCTTCGTCGACTCTGAAGGTTGCGGTAGCCAAAGTTCTGAAAGACGAAGGTTACATCGCTGGCTATCAGGTCAGCAGCGAAGTAAAACCATCGCTTTCCATCGAGCTGAAATACTTCGAAGGCCGTCCGGTCATCGAGGAAGTCAAGCGCGTAAGTCGTCCAGGCCTGCGTCAGTACAAGTCCGTCGAAGAACTGCCGAAAGTACGTGGCGGTCTGGGCGTGTCTATTGTCTCCACCAACAAAGGTGTGATGACTGATCGTGCTGCGCGCGCTGCCGGTGTCGGCGGCGAAGTACTCTGCACAGTGTTCTAAGGGGGGATAAGCATGTCTCGCGTCGCTAAGAACCCCGTTAAGCTGCCAGCCGGTGTCGAAGTCAAATTCGTCGGCCAACAGCTTTCGGTGAAGGGTGCCAAGGGCACTCTCGAACTGAACGTTCACTCGTCCGTAGAAGTCGTTGAAGAAGCTGGTGAGCTGCGTTTCGCTGCTCGCAATGGCGATCAACAAACTCGCGCAATGGCCGGTACCACCCGTGCCCTGGTTAACAACATGGTCCAAGGCGTAAGCCAAGGCTTCGAGCGTAAGCTCCAGCTGGTCGGTGTTGGTTACAAAGCACAAGCCAAAGGCACCGTGCTGAACCTGGCGCTTGGCTTCTCGCATCCAGTGGATTACGAACTGCCAGCGGGTATCACCGCTGAGACCCCAAGCCAGACCGATATCCTGATCAAGGGCATCGACAAGCAGCTGGTAGGTCAGGTGGCCGCTGAAATCCGCGACTTCCGTCCACCAGAGCCGTACAAAGGCAAGGGTGTGCGTTACGCGGACGAAGTCGTCCGTCGTAAAGAAGCCAAGAAGAAGTAGGGCCTAGCAAATGACCGACAAAAAAGTTACTCGACTGCGTCGCGCTCGCAAAGCACGCCTGAAAATGCACGAACTCGAAGTCGTGCGTCTCTGCGTGTTCCGCTCCTCGCAGCACATCTATGCCCAGGTCCTTTCGGCCGACGGCAGCAAAGTCCTGGCCAGCGCCTCGACTTTGGACAAAGAACTGCGTGATGGCGCCACCGGCAACATCGACGCGGCCACTAAGGTTGGCAAGCTGGTAGCTGAGCGCGCGAAAGCCGCCGGTGTATCTCAAGTTGCCTTTGACCGTTCCGGCTTCAAGTACCACGGCCGCGTCAAGGCGCTGGCTGATGCTGCTCGTGAAGGCGGGCTGGAGTTCTAAGTTATGGCAAATAACGATCAAAAGCGCGACGAAGGCTACATCGAGAAGCTGGTTCAAGTTAACCGCGTTGCCAAAACCGTAAAAGGCGGCCGTATCTTCACTTTCACCGCGTTGACCGTGGTTGGTGATGGTAAAGGTCGTGTTGGTTTCGGCCGTGGCAAATCGCGCGAAGTACCTGCTGCGATCCAGAAAGCTATGGAAGCTGCTCGTCGCAACATGATTCAGGTTGACCTGAACGGCACCACTCTGCAGTACGCCACCAAGTCCGCCCATGGCGCGTCGAAGGTGTACATGCAGCCTGCCTCCGAAGGTACCGGTATCATCGCCGGTGGCGCAATGCGTGCCGTCCTGGAAGTTGCTGGCGTTCAGAACGTCCTGGCCAAGTGCTATGGCTCGACCAACCCTGTAAACGTGGTTCACGCCACTTTCAAGGGTCTGAAGGCTATGCAATCTCCTGAATCCATTGCTGCCAAGCGCGGCAAGAGCGTTGAGGAGATCCGTTGATCATGGCTACCGTTAAAGTAACGCTGATCAAAAGCACCGCCGGCCGTATCCCTAACCACAAACTGTGCGTTAAGGGTCTGGGTCTGCGCCGCATCGGTCACACTGTAGAAGTCCTGGATACTCCCGAGAATCGCGGGATGATCAACAAGGCTTACTACATGCTGCGCGTCGAGGGTTAATCGATGAAACTCAATGATCTGAGTCCAGCGCCGGGTTCCCGTCGCGAGAAGCATCGTCCGGGTCGTGGTATCGGTAGTGGTTTGGGTAAGACTGGTGGCCGTGGTCACAAAGGTCAAACCTCCCGCTCCGGTGGCACCATCGCTCCAGGCTTTGAAGGCGGTCAACAGCCGCTGCACCGTCGTCTGCCGAAATTCGGCTTCGTTTCCCTGAAAGCCATGGACCGCGCCGAAGTGCGTCTGTCCGAGCTGGCCAAAGTGGAAGGCGACGTTGTCACCGTGCAATCCTTGAAGGATGCCAACGTGATTAACCAGAACGTACAGCGTGTGAAAATCATGCTGTCGGGCGAAGTTACTCGCGCGGTCACCATCAAGGGTATCGCAGCCACCAAAGGTGCGCGTGCGGCTATCGAAGCAGCTGGCGGCAAGTTCGAGGAATAAATGGCTAAGCAAGGTGCTCTCTCTTCGCTCGGCAAAGGCGGGATGTCTGAACTTTGGGCTCGTCTGCGTTTTCTGTTCCTGGCGATCATCGTCTATCGGATAGGCGCACACATCCCAGTTCCAGGTATCAACCCGGACCGGCTGGCGGAACTGTTTCGACAGAATGAGGGGACCATTCTTAGCTTGTTCAACATGTTTTCCGGCGGCGCGCTGGAACGGATGAGCATCTTTGCACTGGGGATCATGCCGTACATTTCGGCATCGATCATCATGCAACTGATGACCGCCGTGAGCCCGCAGCTGGAGCAGTTGAAGAAGGAAGGTGAAGCTGGCCGTCGCAAGATCAGCCAGTACACCCGCTACGGCACCGTAATCCTGGCGCTGGTCCAGGCCATTGGCATGTCCATTGGTCTGGCCGGTCAGGGCGTGGCGTTTTCTGCTGACTTTGGCTTCCATTTCGTCGCGGTCTCCACGTTTGTGGCTGGCGCGATGTTCATGATGTGGCTGGGTGAGCAGATCACTGAGCGCGGTGTAGGCAACGGTATCTCGATGTTGATCTTCGCAGGTATCGTCGCCGGTCTTCCGAGAGCAATCGGGCAGTCTTTCGAGTCTGCACGTACGGGCGATATCAACATTTTCGCTCTGGTCGCTATCGGTTTGCTGGCAGTAGCGATTATCGGTTTCGTGGTGTTCATTGAGCGTGGTCAGCGTCGTATTGCTGTTCACTACGCCAAGCGTCAGCAGGGCCGCAAGGTCTTCGCTGCGCAGACTAGCCACTTGCCGCTGAAAGTGAACATGGCGGGCGTTATTCCTGCCATTTTCGCGAGCAGCATCTTGCTGTTCCCGGCTTCGCTGGGTGCCTGGTTCGGTCAGTCCGAAGGTATGGGCTGGTTGCAGGACATCTCGCAGTCGATCGCTCCTGGTCAGCCGTTGAATATTCTGCTGTTTAGTGCAGGGATTATTTTCTTCTGCTTCTTCTATACGGCGTTGATGTTCAATCCGAAAGACGTAGCGGAGAACCTGAAGAAGTCCGGTGCCTTTATTCCGGGCATCCGTCCAGGTGAGCAGTCGGCGCGCTACATTGATGGCGTTCTGACCCGCTTGACCATGTTCGGTGCTCTTTATATGACGGCCGTCTGTCTGCTTCCCCAGTTCCTGGTGGTTGCGGCAAACGTTCCGTTCTACCTTGGCGGGACCTCGTTGCTGATTGTGGTAGTGGTTGTGATGGACTTCATGTCCCAAGTACAATCGCACCTCGTTTCGCACCAGTACGAATCCCTGATGAAGAAAGCCAACCTGAAAGGCTACGGTGGCAGCGGTTTGCTGCGCTGATAGACCCTTAAGGTTCGAGGAGTTGGTGATGAAAGTTCGTGCATCGGTGAAAAAGCTGTGCCGTAACTGCAAGATTATTCGCCGCGAAGGTGTTGTTCGAGTAATTTGCAGTGCGGAACCACGTCACAAGCAGCGCCAAGGCTGAGTGTGATTTGCGCTACAAACCCAGCAGCTAGTGCGCTGCTGGGTTGATTATTTGTTTCTACAGCGATATTATCTCGCGCCCTATTTCTTGGCTTCCGGGGCGTAGGTAGCTGTCAATTGGAGTCCCACTGAATGGCCCGTATTGCAGGCGTCAACATTCCAGATAACAAGCACACTGTTATCTCGCTGACCTACATCTATGGTGTTGGTCGCACTACTGCACAGAAAATCTGTGCAGAGACTGGGGTCAACCCAGCCGCTAAGATCAAAGATCTGAGCGACGAGCAGGTTGAATCGCTGCGTACTGAAGTTGCGAAGTACATCACCGAAGGTGATCTGCGCCGTGACATCAACATGAAAATCAAGCGGTTGATGGACCTGGGTTGCTACCGCGGCCTGCGTCATCGTCGGGGTCTGCCAGTACGCGGTCAGCGTACCAAGACCAACGCGCGTACCCGTAAGGGCCCGCGTAAGCCGATCCGCAAGTAATCGCACCAGCGAATCGACAGGAATTTAGAAATGGCAAAACCTGCTGCTCGTCCTCGTAAAAAAGTCAAAAAGACAGTGGTTGATGGCATCGCCCACATCCACGCGTCTTTTAACAACACCATCGTGACCATCACCGATCGTCAAGGTAACGCTCTGTCCTGGGCTACCTCCGGCGGTTCGGGTTTCCGCGGTTCTCGCAAGTCCACCCCGTTCGCTGCTCAAGTAGCTGCTGAGCGTGCTGGTCAAGCTGCGCTGGAATATGGTCTGAAGAACCTCGACGTCAACGTCAAGGGTCCAGGTCCAGGTCGTGAGTCCGCTGTTCGTGCTTTGAACGGTTGTGGCTATAAGATCGCCAGCATCACCGACGTGACGCCAATCCCGCATAACGGGTGCCGTCCGCCGAAGAAGCGCCGCGTGTAATCAGGAGACAGATAAATGGCACGTTACATTGGTCCAAAATGCAAACTGTCTCGTCGTGAAGGCACCGATCTGTTCCTGAAGAGCGGCGTTCGCGCTCTGGAATCGAAGTGCAACATCGAAGCAGCCCCAGGTATCCACGGCCAGCGCCGTGGCCGTCAGTCCGACTACGGCACCCAGCTGCGCGAGAAACAAAAAGTACGTCGCATCTATGGCGTTCTCGAGCGTCAGTTCAGCGGTTACTACAAGGAAGCAGCCTCCAAGAAGGGTGCAACCGGCGAGAACCTGCTGCAGCTGCTCGAATGCCGTCTGGATAACGTCGTTTATCGTATGGGCTTTGGCGCTACTCGTGCCGAATCCCGTCAGCTGGTTTCGCACAAAGCGATCAGCATTAACGGCAAGACTGTAAACATTCCGTCCTACCAAGTTCGTCCGGGTGACGTGGTCGCGGTTCGCGAGAAGTCGATGAACCAGCTGCGCATTGTTCAAGCCCTTGAACTGTGCGCCCAGCGTGGCCGCGTTGAGTGGGTAGATGTGGATACTGCCAAGAAGTCGGGCGTTTTCAAGAACGTTCCAGCTCGCAGTGACCTGTCCGCCGACATCAACGAAAGCCTGATTGTCGAGCTCTACTCCAAGTAAGGGCTAGAAAATAGGTGCATCCATGCAGATTTCGGTAAATGAGTTCCTGACGCCCCGCCATATTGATGTGCAGGTCGTCAGTCCAACCCGCGCTAAAATCACGCTCGAGCCTCTCGAGCGTGGCTTTGGCCATACCCTGGGCAACGCGCTGCGCCGCATCCTGTTGTCCTCTATGCCTGGCTGTGCAGTAGTCGAGGCCGAGATTGACGGTGTACTCCATGAGTACTCGGCAATCGAAGGTGTACAGGAAGACGTCATTGAAATCCTGTTGAACCTGAAAGGCCTGGCTATCAAACTGCACGGTCGTGACGAAGTTACGCTGACCTTGTCGAAAAAGGGTTCGGGGGTGGTTACCGCTGCCGATATTCAGCTGGATCATGATGTCGAGATCGTTAACCCCGATCACGTAATCGCTAACCTGGCGTCTAACGGCGCCCTGAACATGAAGCTCACCGTAGCTCGTGGTCGTGGTTATGAGCCGGCCGATTCGCGTCAGAGCGATGAAGACGAAAGCCGCAGCATTGGTCGCTTGCAGCTCGACTCTTCGTTCAGCCCGGTTCGCCGTATCGCATACGTGGTGGAAAACGCCCGTGTCGAGCAGCGTACTAACCTGGACAAGCTGGTTATTGATCTGGAAACCAACGGTACCCTGGATCCTGAAGAGGCTATCCGTCGTGCTGCAACCATCCTGCAACAGCAGCTGGCTGCGTTCGTCGACCTCAAAGGTGACAGCGAACCTGTGGTAGTCGAACAGGAAGACGAGATCGATCCGATCCTGCTTCGTCCGGTTGACGATCTGGAATTGACCGTGCGTTCGGCCAACTGCCTTAAGGCGGAGAACATTTACTACATCGGCGATCTGATTCAGCGCACCGAAGTAGAACTGTTGAAGACTCCGAACCTGGGCAAGAAGTCCCTGACTGAAATCAAGGACGTTCTGGCCTCCCGTGGTCTGTCCCTCGGCATGCGCCTCGACAACTGGCCGCCTGCAAGTCTTAAGAAAGACGACAAGGCGACTGCCTGATCGTCGTAATCACCGAACGTAGTGTTTGGTAAGGAATGAATCATGCGTCATCGTAAAAGTGGACGTCACCTGAGCCGTACCAGCTCTCACCGCAAGGCTATGTTCCAGAACATGGCGGTGTCGCTGTTCGAGCACGAGCTGATCAAAACTACCCTGCCGAAAGCCAAGGAACTGCGCCGCGTTGCCGAGCCGCTGATCACCCTGGCCAAGGAAGACAGCGTAGCTAACCGTCGCCTGGCTTTCGACCGTACCCGTTCGAAAGAAATCGTTGGTAAGCTGTTCAACGATCTGGGCAAGCGCTATGCCACCCGTCAGGGCGGCTACCTGCGTATCCTCAAGTGCGGCTTCCGCGCTGGCGATAACGCACCAATGGCGTACGTCGAGCTGGTTGATCGTCCTGTCGGTGGCTCGGTAGAAGCTGCTGAATAAGACGTCAGTCTGAAACAAGAAACCGGGCCTAGTGCCCGGTTTTTTGTGCCTGCATACATTGTAATAATCTATTGATCTGAGTCAGTTAATGAATTTGTTGCTGTCATAGTTCTGGTCGATACTCAATCCAGGCCGATTAGCCGGCAGTTTGAGACCGAAAAGGACCGATAGGGAGATAGCGCATGAGCCAGACCAAGATACTGACCACCGCCAGCGGTGCACCGGTTGTCGACAACCAGAACTCACGCTCCGCAGGGCCGCGGGGGCCGTTGTTGCTGGATGACTTCCACCTGCTTGAGAAACTCGCCCACTTCAATCGCGAGAACATTCCTGAGCGTCGCGTGCACGCCAAAGGCTCGGGTGCCTATGGCACCTTCACGGTTACCCGGGATATTTCCGGGTACAGCTACGCCAAACTGTTCAGCACCGTCGGCAAACAGACCGAAACCTTCCTGCGCTTCTCTACTGTGGGTGGCGAGCGTGGTTCGGCAGATACCGAGCGTGATCCGCGCGGTTTCGCCCTGAAGTTCTACACCGAGGAAGGCAACTGGGACATCGTTGGTAACAACACCCCGGTGTTCTTCATTCGTGATCCGCTGAAATTCCCCGACTTTATCCACACCCAGAAACGTCTGCCGCAAAGCAACCTGAAAAGCGCGCAGATGATGTGGGACTTCTGGTCGCATTCGCCTGAAGCATTGCACCAGGTCACCATCCTGTTCTCGGACCGCGGCATTCCAGACGGTTACCGTCACATGCACGGCTTTGGCAGCCACACTTACAGCCTGATCAATGCCGACGGTCAGCGCACCTGGGTCAAATGGCACTTCAAGACCAAGCAGGGCATCAAGAACCTGGCGCCCGCCGACGCAGCGCGTCTGGCCGGGACTGATCCGGATTACGCCCAACGTGATCTGTTCGAGGCCATCGAGCGCGGCGACTTCCCGAAATGGGCAGTGTGCATCCAGGTGATGAGCGAGGAAGAAGCGGCCAGCCGCGACGAGAACCCCTTTGACGTGACCAAGACCTGGTCGCAGAAGGACTACCCGTTGATCGAGATCGGCGAGCTGGAGCTGAACCGCAACCCGCTGAACTACTTCGCGGAGGTCGAGCAAGCTGCATTCGGGCCGAGCAACATGATCCCAGGTGTCGGTCTGTCGCCTGATCGCATGCTCCAGGGCCGCGTGTTTGCCTACGCAGACGCACACCGCTACCGCGTCGGTACCAACCATCAGCAATTGCCAGTAAATGCCCCACGCAGCCCGGTGAACACCTACCAGCGTGATGGCAGCATGGCGTTTGGCAGCAACGGTGGTGCGGCGCCGAACTACGAGCCCAACAGCTACGGCAATGCGCCGAAGCAGGCGCCGCAGTTTGCCGAACCGGCGCTTGAGCTCAACGGTGTGGCTGATCGCTACGATCACCGCGAAGACACTGACTACTACAGCCACGCCGGTGCACTGTTCCGCTTGATGAACGCCGAGCAGAAAGCCCTGCTGATCAGCAACATTGCCGGTGCGATGGCGGGGGTTTCCGAGGATGTCGTCCAGCGTCAGTTGCAGCACTTTTTCAAGGCCGATCCGGCCTATGCAGAGGGGATTGCCAAGGCTTTGGGCATAAATCTCGCCTAAGTCGAAGTGATAAGAAGAACCGCCCTCATTTGGGCGGTTTTTCAATGAATATCACTACCGTTTACCCGCTTTTTTGCACTTTTTTGCCTAATTCCAAGTGACCTTACGATGATCCTGGTTCAAACTATGACTTTCACACAGGGAGAGGCAGGGCGATGCAAGGTCACCCGGACGTAATCGATTACCTCAACACGTTGCTGACGGGCGAACTGGCGGCACGTGACCAATATTTCATCCATTCGCGGATGTACGAAGACTGGGGCTTGAGCAAGCTCTACGAGCGTATCAACCACGAGATGGAAGAAGAAACCCAACACGCTGATGCCCTGATGCGTCGTATCCTCATGCTCGAAGGCACCCCACGCATGCGCCCGGATGATCTGGACGTTGGTGCGACTGTGCCAGACATGATCGCCGCCGACCTGCGCCTGGAGTACAAGGTACGCGCCGCGCTGTGCAAAGGTATCGAGCTGTGCGAACTGCACAAGGACTACATCAGTCGCGACATTCTGCGCCTGCAACTGGCCGACACCGAAGAAGATCACACCTACTGGCTGGAAAAGCAGCAGGGTCTGATCAAGTCCATCGGCCTGGAAAACTACCTGCAATCGCAGATGTAATTTCCCGGTACAAAAAGAAGCCCCGCCAGTGCGGGGCTTTTTTTGTTAGGTGATTCTCTCGGTGGGAGCGGGCTTGCCCCGCGATGCGATGTGATAGACACACCGTAATCGCGGGACAAGCCGGCTCCCACAGTGATCCTCAGGCCCGGTCACGCTCCAGCAGCGGCTTGAGGTAGTAGCCTGTGTAGGACTGCTTCATCTCGGCGACTTCTTCCGGTGTGCCGCAGCCAATGATCTGCCCACCCTTGGAGCCGCCCTCAGGTCCCAGGTCGACAATCCAGTCGGCAGTCTTGATCACGTCCAGGTTGTGCTCGATCACCACCACAGTGTTGCCGTGGTCGCGCAGACGGTGCAGTACATCGAGCAACTGCTGGATATCCGCAAAGTGCAGGCCGGTGGTCGGCTCGTCGAGGATGTACAGGGTCTTGCCGGTATCGCGCTTGGACAGCTCGCGAGACAATTTGACCCGCTGCGCTTCACCACCGGAGAGGGTGGTCGCCGACTGCCCCAGCTTGATGTACGACAGGCCGACATCCATCAGGGTTTGCAGCTTGCGCGCCAGGGCCGGCACCGCGTCGAAGAACTCGCGGGCTTCCTCGATGGTCATTTCCAGGACCTCGTGGATGTTCTTGCCCTTGTACTTGATCTCCAGGGTTTCGCGGTTGTAGCGCTTGCTCTTGCACACGTCACAGGGCACGTAGATATCTGGCAGGAAGTGCATTTCGACCTTGATCAGACCGTCACCCTGACACGCCTCGCAACGTCCGCCTTTGACGTTGAAGGAGAAACGCCCCGGACCGTAGCCACGGGAACGGGATTCCGGAACACCTGAGAACAGCTCACGGATCGGCGTGAACAGGCCGGTGTAGGTCGCCGGGTTCGAGCGTGGCGTACGGCCGATCGGGCTCTGATCGATGTCCACCACCTTGTCCAGGTGCTGCAGGCCGTCACAGCTGTCGTGTGGCGCCGCCTCCAGGGTACTGGCGCCATTCAGGGCCGTGGCACTGAGCGGGAACAGGGTGTTGTTGATCAGGGTCGATTTGCCCGAGCCGGACACGCCGGTCACACAGGTCAGCAGGCCGATCGGGATGTCCAGGTCGACATTCTGCAGGTTGTTGCCACGTGCACCCTTGAGCTTGAGCGAGAGCTTCTTGTTGCGCGGCGTGCGTTTGGCCGGTACGGCAATTTTCACCCGTCCGGACAGGTACTTGCCGGTCAGCGAGTCAGGATGGGCCATGACATCGGCTGGCGTGCCTTCGGCGACGATCTGACCGCCATGCACGCCGGCACCGGGGCCGATATCCACCACGTAGTCGGCCAGGCGAATGGCATCTTCGTCGTGTTCGACGACGATCACCGTGTTGCCGATGTCGCGCAGGTGGTTGAGGGTGGCCAGCAGGCGGTCGTTGTCGCGTTGGTGCAGGCCAATGGACGGCTCATCGAGGATGTACATCACCCCGACCAGGCCGGCGCCGATCTGGCTGGCCAGACGGATACGCTGGGCTTCACCACCGGACAGGGTATCGGCGCTACGGTCGAGGGTCAGGTAGTCGAGGCCGACATTGACCAGGAACTGCAGGCGCTCACAGATTTCCTTGAGAATCTTGTCGGCAATTTCACCGCGCCGCCCGGTCAGCTTCAGGCCGCCAAAGTAGGTGCTGGCATCACCGATTGGCAGGTTGGTGACAGCGGGCAGGGTCTTTTCGCCAACCCAGACGTGCCGCGCCTCACGGCGCAAACGCGTGCCACGGCAATCCGGGCAGGGTTGGGTGCTGAGGAACTTGGCCAGTTCTTCGCGCACGGTGGCCGACTCGGTCTCGCGGTAGCGACGCTCCAGGTTCGGCACGATGCCTTCGAACGGGTGCGAGCGCTTGACGATGTCGCCGCGGTCGTTGAGGTACTTGAAGTCAACGTTCTGTTTGCCACTGCCGTGCAGGATGACCTTCTGCTGTTCGGCCGGTAGTTCGCCGAAGGGCACTTCGAGGCTGAAGTCATAGTGCGCGGCCAGTGAGCCGAGCATCTGGAAGTAATAGACGTTACGCCGGTCCCAGCCGCGAATCGCACCTTCGGCCAGGGTCAGTTCGCTATTGACCAGGCGCTTGGTGTCGAAGAACTGTTTGACCCCCAGCCCGTCACAGGTCGGGCAGGCGCCGGCCGGGTTGTTGAAGGAGAACAGCTTGGGTTCCAGCTCGCTGATCGCATGGCCGCAAATAGGGCAGGCAAAGCGCGCCGAGAAGATCATCTCTTCGAACGGCTCGTCGTCCATCGAGCCCACCAGGGCAATGCCGTCGGCCAGCTTCAGCGCGGTCTCAAAGGATTCGGCCAGTCGTTGCTGTAGGTCTTCACGGACTTTGAAGCGGTCCACTACCACTTCGATGGTGTGCTTTTTCTGTTTATCCAGCTTGGGCAGCTCATCAAGCTCGAACAACTTGCCGTTGACCCGCGCGCGGACGAAACCTTGGGCGCGCAGCTCATCGAAGACCGCCAGGTGTTCGCCCTTGCGCTCGCGAATCACCGGGGCCAGCAGCATCAGTTTGCTGCCTTCGGGCTGGGCCAGCACCAGGTCGACCATCTGGCTGACGGTCTGCGCCTCCAGCGGGATGTCGTGGTCCGGGCAGCGTGGAGTACCGACGCGGGCGTAGAGCAGGCGCAGGTAGTCATAGATCTCGGTGATGGTGCCGACGGTCGAACGCGGGTTGTGCGAGGTCGACTTCTGCTCGATGGAAATCGCTGGCGACAGTCCTTCGATGGTGTCGACGTCAGGTTTTTCCATCATCGACAGGAACTGCCGGGCATACGCTGACAGCGACTCGACGTAGCGGCGCTGGCCTTCGGCGTACAGGGTATCGAAGGCCAGCGATGACTTGCCGGAACCGGACAGGCCGGTAATAACGATCAGCTTGTCCCGGGGCAAGGTCAGGTCGATGTTCTTCAGGTTGTGGGTCCGTGCCCCACGAATCAGGATCTTGTCCACTGCGGCCTCGCTTGGCGGGCATAAACGGTTGAGTATACGGCTCCCTGCCAGTACGCGGCAAAGCGTCACGTATATGCCGTTATGCGATGGGACTGGTAGAATCGCCGCCGGTTCACACGAGGTTTATCCATGCACGATCCCCACAGCGAACGCATGAGTGGCAGCGAAACCCGCGCCGCAGGCGGCCTGGCCATGGTGTTCGCCTTCCGTATGCTGGGCATGTTCATGGTCCTGCCGGTGCTGGCGACCTATGGCATGGACCTGGCTGGCGCCACCCCGGCGCTGATTGGCCTGGCCATTGGTGCCTATGGCCTGACCCAGGCATTCCTGCAGATTCCGTTCGGGGTCATTTCCGATCGCATTGGTCGCCGTCCGGTGATTTACCTGGGCCTGGTGATCTTTGCCCTGGGCAGCGTGCTGGCGGCTCAGGCCGACTCTATCTGGGGGGTGATTGCCGGACGTATCCTGCAAGGTGCCGGTGCTATTTCGGCGGCAGTGATGGCGCTGCTTTCGGACCTGACCCGCGAGCAACACCGGACCAAGGCCATGGCCATGATTGGCATGAGCATCGGTTTGTCGTTTGCCGTGGCCATGGTGGTCGGACCCTTGCTGACCCGTGCCTTCGGTTTGTCCGGGCTGTTCCTGGCCACGGCGGCCATGGCGGTGGTCGGTATGGCCCTGATCGCTTTCGTCGTGCCAGCGTCGCATGGGGCGTTGCAGCACCGTGAGTCTGGCGTCGCCAAGCAGGCCCTCGGGCCGACCTTGCGCCATCCCGACCTGCTGCGCCTGGATGTCGGCATCTTCGTCCTGCATGCGATCCTGATGGCCAGTTTCGTTGCCTTGCCGTTGGCGCTGGTCGAACGTGGCGGCCTGCCCAAGGAAGAGCATTGGTGGGTATACCTGACCGCCTTGCTGGTCTCATTTTTTGCAATGATCCCGTTCATCATCTACGGCGAAAAAAAGCGCAAGATGAAACGTGTCCTGCTGGGCGCGGTCAGTGTTTTAGTGCTGACCGAGCTGTATTTCTGGCTGTCGGCAGACAACTTGCACGAACTGGTGATAGGCACCGTGATATTCTTTACTGCCTTCAACCTGCTGGAGGCATCCTTGCCTTCGCTGGTGAGCAAGGTGTCGCCCGCCGGCGGCAAGGGCACGGCCATGGGGGTGTATTCCACCAGCCAGTTCCTTGGTGCCGCGCTGGGAGGAATTCTCGGTGGCTGGTTGTTCCAGCACGGTGGCTTGAACACAGTGTTCCTGGGCTGTGCAGCCCTGTGTGCAGTGTGGTGGATCGTTGCCTTGAGCATGCGTGAGCCACCGTACGTGACCAGCCTGCGCATGCCGTTGTCGGCCGAGGCGGTCCGCGAAGCGGGACTGACCGAACGGCTGTTGGCCGTACCGGGTGTGACCGACGCAGTGGTGGTGGCCGATGAGTCCGCCATCTATATCAAACTTGATACACAAATTTTGGATCGCACGACCCTGGAGCGCCTGGTAAACCCGGCCTCCGCAGCGTGCGAAGCCTAGGAGAACGTTATGGCCCGTGGGGTTAACAAAGTCATTCTGGTCGGTACTTGCGGTCAGGATCCCGAAGTCCGCTACCTGCCCAACGGTAACGCCGTGACCAACCTGAGCCTGGCTACCAGCGAGCAGTGGACCGACAAGCAAACTGGCCAGAAGGTCGAGCGCACCGAGTGGCACCGCGTTTCGATGTTCGGCAAGGTTGCCGAGATCGCCGGCGAGTACCTGCGCAAAGGTTCGCAGGTCTACATCGAAGGCAAGCTGCAGACCCGCGAGTGGGAAAAAGACGGCATCAAGCGTTACACCACCGAAATCATCGTCGACATGCAGGGCACCATGCAGCTGCTCGGCGGTCGTCCGCAGAACCAGGATGGTTCCCAGCCGCAGGGTGGTGGCAACAACTACAACCAGGCGCCACGCCAGCAGGCTCCACGCCCGCAGCAGTCGGCACCGCAGCAGCGCCCAGCGCCGCAACAGGCCGCGCCGCAGCCAGCTCCGGATTTCGACAGCTTTGATGACGATATTCCGTTCTGACGAGCACCTTAGCGAAAACTGTAAAGTTTTCCTTGAAGAACCCCGCGCTTGCGGGGTTTTTTCATTTTCAGCGTGTGAAAAATCCCGTCATGGTCTTCTATTTGTTTCACACCATGTGAAAACGTAAATTATGGAGGTGTGATGGATATATCCATGCGTAGGTTCATTGGGGCCGATGGCGAGCGGTATGCGGTACTGGTCGATACCCTCTTGAGAAAAATTCCGATTCAGTCGGTACGACTTCAGCACCTCTCCAAGCGCTCGTTTGAGTTCCGTTCGCATTTCAACAACTCGCAAAGGGAACGATGAAGCCGTGTCGAAGCGCTTAGTACTATGCTATATCTAGTATATTTCGGGGGCGCGGACATGTTTCTGACCTACCAGCAAGCGAAAGTCGATCAGTTTGGGCTTTTTGGAGATGACCCCACGACGTGGAGCTACGTAGAGCACAACATTCATCGCCCTTGGTTCTATGTGGTTACTACGGACCAAGACGAAGATTTTCCCCTGCATTCCATGTTGATGATCAGTAATGATCAGTTGCTGCGAGCACTCGTGGATAGTCAGAGGGATGGTTTGCTGCTGGAAAGCGTATTGCTCGTTAGCCCAGATCACGTTAACAAGTCTGGGCGATGGATGATGGAGCCTCTAGAAGCGATTACACGTTTTGAGTCTTCTGTGGGGGTTGCCTACGCTTACCAGGTTCTCGGTAATCGGACCTATCTCTACGGGGATACAGAGGTCGCTGCTCAGGAGGGCGCTCAATGCGAAACGTGGTTCAGCATATCCATGCTTTCTGGAGCCTCCCTGTAATATAGGGATTTAGCGCATTGGCCCTTAAATTCGATGTTACCTCAGGGTGATCGCTGTTCTTTTCAACGAGATCGGCGGTGCCATCGAAAAGGGCGCTGAGATAACAGCCAAGCAGTTTATTTTCACGAGCCTCCGGTCAGCGAGCGGCCTTTTGCCGCTTTTTCGCCATAGCCTGCGCCTAAATCATGCGGATGGCTGGTGGTGTTGCCGACTCCGTTGGGGGCAATAGAGAGGGCGGTATTGTGTTGGCTGAGTACGTGGTTGTAGCATGTCACAGTACCTGCTGAATTCATCAGGAAGGTAGCTGCCCTTTAGCAGCAGCGACGCGAATCATGATTGAGGTCGCGTCTGCAAACGTAAAGAATTTAGGTTCGTTGGGGCCTAAATTTGACAGGAATTTTTACGATTTCTGAGAAAGACCTTAGATATCATGGCTTTATCGCAAGCGTTAGGTTTCTAGGTGCTCATTACCTTTTTGATTCATACTGCTGACCGCTACATCCACAAAACGCCCGGTGCCTTGCACCGGGCGTTTTGCTTTATGCCTGATCAGGACGTGGCAATGTGCCGCCAGTCCGCTTTCATCGTGCCTCCGGAAATCTTGACTACAGTATCAACTGGTGACTGCTGTAAACGTCGCCACCGTGATCGTTCAAGAGACGCCGGCAACGTCCCGCGCGTCCACCACCTGATCAGGAGTGCACGATGGATCTCAACCGTCGGCAGTTCTTCAAGGTCGCCGCAATCGGCCTTGGAGGCTCGAGCCTGGCGGCGTTGGGCATGGCCCCGACGCCCGCCTTCGCCGAGCAGGTGCGTCACTTCAAGCTGGCGCATACCAAAGAAGCCCGTAACACCTGTCCTTACTGTTCGGTCGGCTGCGGCTTGATCATGTACAGCCAGGGTGATGCGGCCAAGAACGTCGCGCAGAACATCATCCATATCGAAGGCGACGCCGACCATCCAGTGAACCGCGGCACGCTGTGCCCGAAAGGCGCCGGCCTGCTCGATTTTATCCACAGCCCCAACCGCCTGCAGTATCCGCAGGTGCGCAAGCCGGGCAGCAAGGAATGGACCCGGGTGTCCTGGGATGAGGCGCTGGATCGCATTGCCGATCTGATGAAGACCGATCGCGACGCCAATTTCATCGAGAAGAACGTCCAGGGCCAGACGGTCAATCGCTGGCTGAGCGTAGGCTTTCTGGCCGCTTCGGCTTCCTCTAACGAAGCCGGCTACATGACCCACAAGGTCGTTCGCAGTCTGGGCATGCTGGGGTTCGATAACCAGGCACGTGTCTGACATGGCCCGACGGTGGCAAGTCTTGCCCCGACGTACGGCCGTGGAGCCATGACCAACCACTGGACCGATATCGCTAACGCGAATCTGATCCTGGTGATGGGTGGCAACGCTGCAGAAGCCCATCCCTGTGGCTTCAAATGGGTAACCGAGGCCAAAGCGCACAACAAGGCCCGGCTGATCGTGGTCGACCCGCGTTTTACCCGAACCGCTTCGGTGGCCGACTATTACGCGCCGATCCGCACCGGCACGGATATCGCCTTCATGGGCGGGCTGATCAATTACCTGCTGACTGAAGACAAGATTCAGCACGAGTACGTGCGTAACTACACCGACGTGTCGTTCATCGTCAAAGCCGGTTATGGCTTTGAGGATGGTCTGTTCAGCGGCTACGACGCCGACAAGCGCAGCTACACCGACAAGTCCGGTTGGGGCTATGAACTCGGTGAAGACGGTTTTGCCAAGGTCGATCCGACCCTGCAGGACCCACAGTGCGTCTACCAGCTGATGAAGCAGCACTACAGCCGCTACACCGCGGAGCTGGCCAGTCAGATCTGCGGCATGCCGGTCGATAGCATGCGCAAGGTCTGGGAAGAGATCGCCACCTGCTCGCAACCGGGCAAGACCATGACGATCCTCTATGCCCTGGGCTGGACCCAGCACTCGATCGGCTCGCAGATCATCCGCAGTGCGGCCATGGTCCAGTTGTTGCTGGGTAACGTCGGCATGCCGGGTGGCGGGGTCAACGCCCTGCGCGGTCACTCCAATATCCAGGGCCTGACCGACCTTGGCCTGTTGTCCAATCTGCTGCCGGGCTACCTGACATTACCGTCGGACGCTGAACAGGACTACGACACCTACATTGCCAAGCGCGCGCCCAAGCCGCTGCGGCCAGGGCAATTGTCCTACTGGCAGAACTACGGCAAGTTCCATGTCAGCCTGATGAAGGCCTGGTATGGCGCCAATGCCACGGCTGAAAACCATTGGGGCTTTGAGTACCTGCCGAAGCTGGATATTCCGGGCTACGACGTGTTGAAGATGTTCGACATGATGGCCAAAGACCAGGTCAACGGTTACTTCTGCCAGGGCTTCAACCCGATTGCCGCCTTGCCTGACAAGAACCGCGTCACCGCCGCGTTGAGCAAGCTCAAGTGGCTGGTGGTGATGGACCCGCTGGCCACCGAGACCTCGGAGTTCTGGCGCAACGCCGGGCCGTACAACGATGTCGATTCGGCGAATGTGCAAACCGAAGTCATCCGCTTGCCCACCACCTGCTTTGCCGAGGAAGACGGCTCGCTGGTCAACAGCAGCCGCTGGTTGCAATGGCACTGGAAAGGCGCCGAAGGCCCTGGCCAGGCGCGTACCGACGTGTGGATCATGAGTGCGCTGTTCCTGCGTCTGCGCGAGCGTTATCAACGCGAAGGCGGGGCCTGGGCCGAGTCGATCCTCAAGCTCAACTGGCCGTACAAAGTGCCCGATGAGCCGACACCGGAAGAAATCGCCAAGGAGTTCAACGGTTACGCCGTGGCGGATGTCACCGATGCCAGTGGCGCGACGATCAAGGCCGGGCAGCAGTTGGCCGGCTTCGCCCAGCTCAAGGACGATGGCAGTACCGCCTCCGGCTGCTGGATTTTCTGTGGCAGCTGGACCGAGCAGGGCAACCAGATGGCCCGGCGCGACAATGCCGATCCGTTCGGCATGAAGCAAAACCTCGGCTGGGCGTGGGCGTGGCCTGCGAACCGGCGGATTCTCTACAACCGCGCCTCGGCGGACGTGCAGGGCAAACCCTGGTCGCCGCACAAGCGTCTGGTGTGGTGGAACGGCAAGGCCTGGGGCGGTACCGACGTGCCGGACTTCAAGGCCGACGTGGCACCGGAAGCGGGGATGAACCCGTTCATCATGAACCCCGAAGGTGTGGCGCGCTTCTTTGCCCTGGACAAGATGGCCGAAGGGCCGTTCCCGGAACATTACGAGCCGTTCGAAACGCCTATCGGGGTCAACCCGTTGCACCCGAACAACAAGAAGGCCACCAGCAACCCGGCAGGCAGGGTGTTCGATTCGGTCTGGGGCACCCTGGGGCAAGCCAAGGACTTCCCTTATGCCGCCACGACCTACCGGTTGACCGAGCACTTCCACTTCTGGACCAAGCATTGTCCGATCAACGCGGTAACCCAGCCGGAGCAGTTCGTCGAAATCGGCGAAGTGCTGGCCAAGGAGAAGGGCATTGCCGCAGGCGACCGGGTGCGCGTCACCTGCAAGCGCGGGCATATCGAGGCGGTGGCAGTGGTGACCAAGCGGATTCGTCCGCTGCAAGTCAACAACCAGACCGTGCACCAAATCGGTATCCCGTTGCACTGGGGCTTTACCGGAGTGACCCGGCACGGCTACCTGACCAACACCCTGGTGCCGTTCCTCGGTGACGGTAATACCCAAACGCCGGAATCCAAGTCGTTCCTGGTCAACGTGGAGAAAATCTGATGGCTAGCCAAGACATCATCGCCCGTTCGGCCACCACCACGACGCCTTCGTCGATCCGGCATCAGGAGGAGGTCGCCAAGCTCATCGACACCACCAAGTGCATCGGCTGCAAGGCGTGCCAGGTGGCCTGTTCGGAATGGAACGAGTTGCGTGACGACGTGGGGCACAACTACGGCACCTACGATAACCCGCATGATCTGAGCGCACAGACCTGGACCCTGATGCGCTTTACCGAGCATGAAAACACCGAGGGCAACCTGGAGTGGCTGATCCGCAAGGATGGTTGCATGCACTGCGCCGATCCCGGTTGCCTGAAGGCCTGCCCGAGCCCGGGGGCGATCATCAAGCACGCCAACGGTATCGTCGACTTCAATCAGGACCACTGCATCGGTTGCGGCTACTGCATCACCGGTTGCCCGTTCAACATCCCGCGGATCTCGCAGAAGGACCACAAAGCCTACAAGTGCACCCTGTGTTCCGACCGCGTGTCGGTGGGACTGGAGCCGGCCTGTGTGAAGACCTGCCCGACCGGGGCGATCGTGTTCGGCACCAAGGAGGACATGAAGGAGCACGCCGCCGAGCGCATCGTCGACCTCAAATCGCGGGGCTTCGACAATGCCGGTCTGTATGACCCCGACGGCGTTGGCGGCACCCATGTGATGTACGTGCTGCACCACGCCGATCAGCCGAAGCTGTATGCCGGCCTGCCGGATCAACCGGTGATCAGCCCGCTGGTGGGGCTGTGGAAAGGGGTGAGCAAGCCGCTGGCGCTGCTGGCCATGGGCGCGGCGGTGCTGGCCGGGTTCTTCCACTATGTGCGCATCGGCCCCAACCGGGTCGAAGAGGACGAGCACCCGAGTGCGCCCGATACCAGCGTGCATGTGGTCGACCCGGCGGTGCATGTCTATGACCCGCACAAACCGGGTGGGCAAGGGGAGGAGCGGCCATGAAAGACAAACCCATCCTGCGCTACAACGCCAACGAGCGTACCAACCACTGGCTGGTGGCGATCCTCTTCATCATGGCCGCACTGTCGGGGCTGGCGCTGTTTCACCCGGCGCTGTTCTGGCTCAGCCATCTGTTCGGCGGCGGGCCGTGGACGCGCATCCTGCACCCGTTCATGGGTGTGTTGATGTTCGTGTTCTTTCTGTTCCTGGTGTTGCGCTTCTGGCGGGCGAATTTTTTTATCGCCAATGATCGCCTGTGGCTCAGGCGCATCGACCGGGTGATGCGCAACGAAGAGGAGGGCGTGCCGCCGATCGGCAAGTACAACCCCGGGCAGAAGCTGCTGTTCTGGACCCTGCTGCTGTGCATGCTGGTACTGTTGCTCAGTGGGGTGGTGATCTGGCGGGCCTGGTTCAGCCAGTACTTCGATATCGGCTCGATTCGCCTGGCGACCCTGCTGCACGCCCTGGCGGCGTTCGTGCTGGTGCTGAGCATCATTGTGCACATCTATGCCGGTGTCTGGATCAAGGGCTCGGTCGGCGCCATGCTGCATGGCTGGGTCAGTCGCGCCTGGGCGAAAAAGCACCATGAGCTATGGTATCGGGAAGTGACCCGCGAAGACCCACCGGACTCGCAGATCAGCAAAAAAGGATGACCACTTGAGCACCATTCTTGAACCAGGGCAGATCGAAGCGGCGGCCAGCACGCCGCCGTTTCTCTACTTGCCACCTGCGAACCTGTTCGCGTTGCGTGCGGCGCGTCTGGACACCCTCGCCGAGGGCAATGCGCTGGGCGACTACTTGCGCCTGATTGCCGGCCTGTGCCGCATTCAGCAAAGTCTGCTCGACCAGCCACCGGTGGCGGCACCGGCCGAGACGGAGCGCCAGCGTCTGTGTGTGGAACACGGATTGCCACCGCTGGCCGCCGAGAGCCTGGTGCGTGAAGGGCAGTGGCTGGCGTATCTCGATGCCTTGCTGCTGCGCTATCCAACACCTGTCAGCGCCGAGTTGCTGAACGCCGTACGCGATTTGCAGGCGTCCACTGTCGAGCAACGCAAACTCTGGGGCATCGCCTTGCTTACCGGGCAGTTCAGTGCGGTGCCGGCAGCGCTGGTGCCGTTTCTCGGTGCTGCCTTGCAGGTTGCCTGGAGCCATTGGTTACTGAGCCTTCCGAACACCGAACTCAAGGCCCGCGACAGCCTCTGTCAGTGCCCGGCTTGCGGGTCGCCGCCGATGGCCGGGGTGATCCGTCACCGTGGCAAGTACAACGGCCTGCGCTACCTGGTGTGCTCGCTGTGCGCCTGTGAGTGGCATGTGGTGCGGGTCAAGTGCGTCTACTGTGAGCAGAGCAAAGGGCTGACCTACTTCAACCTCGAGGATGATCGCCATGCTGCCGGCAAGGCGCCGTTGCGTGCCGAGTGCTGTCCGGGGTGCAAGAGCTATCTGAAGCAGCTCTACCTGGAATGCGACTCCGAGGCAGAAGCCTTGTCTGCTGACCTGGCGAGCCTGGCGCTGGACCTGCGCCTGGATCAGGAGGGCTATCAACGGCTGGCGCCGAACCTGATGCTAGCGCCGGGAGGGGAGTGAGCCCAGGGTCTACACTCAGGGTTTGTGTGGTATCAATCGCGGGGCAAGCCCGCTCCCACGGTGGGAGCGGGCTTGCCCCACAATGAGGCCACCCGGTCTAACACTC
>NZ_JBMOWO010000103.1:0-57364 GCF_049310525.1 Pseudomonas sp. GZD-222 | reverse complement strand
TTGGTTGGGGTCGCTCTTGGAGGCCTCCCCCCCTCCGGGGGGGGGCGTTCCCCCCCCCCGCGATGAGGCCACCCGGTCTAACACTCTGTTGAAGGTAGCCTCCTGAATGCCCTCCAACCTCGCGTCCCGTCTACCTTCTATCGATACCTTGTTGCGCCACCCCGCCAACCACCCATTGATCGACCGCTATGGCCGCGATGCAGTCCTCGCCACACTGCGCCAGCTGCTCGACGACCTTCGTGAGCCCGCTCACCAGGGACAGTTAGGCCCATCCGAGTTGGCACTCCCGGTGTTAGCCGGCCGCGCTGGCGAACGGCTTGCAGCCCAACACCGCAGCCAGGTACGACGGGTATTCAACCTCACCGGCACGGTACTGCACACCAACCTTGGCCGGGCGCTGCTACCCGAAGAAGCCATCGACGCCGTGCAGATGGCTGCACGCTACCCACTCAACCTCGAATTCGACCTGGGCACCGGCAAGCGCGGTGATCGCGATGACCTGATTGAAGGCTTGATCCGTGAGCTGACAGGCGCCGAGGCGGTCACAGTGGTCAACAATAACGCCGCGGCCGTATTGCTGGCGCTCAACAGCCTGGGCGCGCGCAAGGAAGGCATCATCTCCCGTGGCGAACTGATCGAGATCGGTGGGGCCTTCCGTATACCGGACATCATGGCCCGGGCCGGGGTCAAGCTGCATGAAGTCGGTACCACCAACCGCACCCATGCCCGCGACTATGAAGCGGCCATCGGTCCGCGCAGTGGCCTGCTGATGCGCGTGCATTGCAGCAACTACAGCATTCAGGGCTTCACCACCCAGGTCGCGACCGCCGAGCTTGCGCAACTGGCGCACCGCCACAGCTTGCCCCTGCTTGAAGACCTCGGCAGCGGCAGCCTGCTCGACCTGACCCGCTGGGGCCTGCCCGCTGAACCGACAGTGCGCCAGGCGCTGGCCGACGGGGCGGATATCGTCACTTTCAGCGGCGACAAGCTGCTCGGTGGCCCCCAGGCCGGCATCATCGTCGGGCGCAAGGAACTGATCAGCAAGATCAAGAAGAACCCGCTCAAGCGCGCACTGCGGGTCGACAAACTGACCCTCGCCGCGCTGGAAGCGGTATTGGGGCTGTACCGCAACCCGGATCAACTGGCTGACCGCTTGCCCAGCCTGCGCCTGCTGACCCGGCCGCAGGCCGACATCCTCGCCCAGGCCGAACGCCTGGCGCCGGAACTCAGAAAGGTAGTTGGCACACAGTGGGACGTCACGGCAGTACCGGCACTGAGCATGATCGGTAGTGGCAGTCAGCCTGTCGCGCGTTTACCCAGTGCCGCCTTGTGCCTGCGCCCGCAACTCTCACGGCGCTTGCGCGGTCGCAGCCTGAGAGAACTGGAAGAGGCCCTGCGAAAGTTGCCGGTTCCGGTGCTTGGGCGCATCGATGACGATGCCCTGTGGCTGGACCTGCGCCAACTGGATGACGAAGCCGGTTGGCTGGCGCAATTGCCCGCGTTGCAGTTGATGGAGGCGCTGAGGTGATTGTCGGCACCGCAGGCCACATCGATCACGGCAAGACTTCATTGCTCGAAGCCCTGACCGGTCAAGTCGGAGATCAGCGTCGGGAAGAGCGTGAGCGGGGCATGACCATCGACCTCGGTTATCGCTACGCCAGCCTGGAAGCGGGGGCGCCGTTGACCGGCTTTATCGACGTACCGGGGCACGAGCGATTTATCCACAACATGCTCGCCGGGGCCCAGGGTATCGACCTGGTGATTCTGGTGGTCGCCGCTGATGACGGGGTAATGCCGCAGACCCGCGAACACCTGGCCATTGTCCAGTTGCTGGGAATTCCCCGGGCGTTGGTGGCCATCAGCAAGTGCGACCGGGTAGAGGCAAGCCGGGTGCGCGAGGTGCAGGCGCAAGTCAGCATCCTGCTGGCGGCCGGTCCCTATGCGGGGGCGATGCAGTTTCCGCTGTCCAGCGTCACCGGCGCGGGCGTCGATGCCCTGCGTCAGGCATTGATTGAAGCCCAGGGTGAGATCCGCGAGCGCAGCCGCCGGGGCGGTTTTCGTCTGGCCATCGATCGCGCTTTCGCGGTGGCGGGAGCGGGCATCGTGGTGACCGGTACCGCGCTCGATGGCCAGGTGCAGCTGGGCGATACCTTGGCGCTGGGCAAGCTCGGCAAAGCGGTGCGGGTCCGTGGCCTGCATGCGCAGAACCAGGCGGTGGCCGAAGCGTGGGCGGGGCAGCGGGTGGCGTTGAATATCAGTGCCGAGCGCCTTGAGCTTGCGCAGATTCACCGCGGTGACTGGTTGCTCGCCGAGTGGCTGCATGGGCCGACGCAACGGGTGGATATCGAACTGCACTTGCTGGCCAGTGAAATCCGCAGCTTTACCCATTTCAGCCCGGTGCATGTGCACCTGGGTACCCAGGATGTCAGTGCGCGGGTGGCCTTGCTGCAGGGAGAGCTACTGCTCCCCGGTGGGCGCATGTTTGCCCAGTTGCAGCTCAATGCGCCGCTACAGACGGTGCACGGCGACCGTCTGGTGCTGCGCGATCACAGCGCACAACGTACCCTCGGCGGTGGCCGGGTGCTTGATCCGTATGCCCCGGCGCGGCAACGTCGAAGCGAGGCGCGCCTGGCGCAGTTGCAGGCGCTGGCCAGTGGTGACAGCCTGGAGCAAGCCTTGCCCGCGCTGCTGAGCAACGATGAGAGCGGGCTTGATCCGCAACGCCTGGAGCGGCAGTTCAATCGCTTGCGCAGCAGCTGGAACCTGCCCGCCGATGTGCAGGTCGTCGCCACACGTCAGGGGCCGTTGCTGTTCACCACGGCTCGCTGGCAAGCACTGAAGCAGGCAGTGCTGGAGCAACTGGCGCAATTTCATGAGCAGGAGCCGGACCAGCTTGGTCCCGACCGTGATCGGCTGCGCCGCTTTGCCGCCTTGCCCCTGGAGCGTTCGGCGTTTATCAGCCTGCTCGATGAGCTGCTTGCCAGTGGAAACATCCTGGGCAGTGGCCCTTGGCTGCACTTGCCTGATCATCAGGTGCGTCTTAGCGAGGAAGATGAAGCACTGTGGCTGCAGTTGCAGCCGCTGCTTGCACAGGGGCAGTTCGATCCGCCCTGGGTGCGTGATATGGCCCGTTCAGTGGCGCAAGATGAGGCGCAGGTACGCTTGCTGCTGCGCAAACTGGCGCGCTTGGGGCAGGTGCACCAGGTGGTCCGCGATCTGTTCTATCCTGAAGCCACTCTGCGACAAATGGCAGCTATGCTCTTGCAGCTGGCCAGCGACGATCCGGTAGTGCAGGTAGCCGCGTTTCGTGATGTGCTGGGTATTGGCCGCAAACGCAGCATTCAGGTGCTGGAGTATTTTGACCGTATCGGCCTGACCCGACGCATGGGTGACCGGCGTCAGGTGCGTGCCGACAACGCCCTGGCACAATCGCCAGGGCACTGAGTTCAAGGAAGGCAATCGCGCCCGGTGGCGCGGCCGGGCTTCAAACCCGGTTGGGGACGGCAGCCGTTCCCGGGCAGGTTCGACTCCCGCTGCCTTCCGCCATTTTCTACTGCACCCGCTCCCCGCACAGGTCCAGGGCGAACCAGTGCTGTGCCGTCGCCGCATCCAGCCCGGCGCCCAGTAATGCAAACAACTTGGCCAGCGCCGCTTCGCGGGTCATGCCCCCGGCGGACACCAACCCGGCATCGCGCAGTCGACTGCCCGCCGCATAGGTATCGAACATCACGCTGCCTTGCGGACACTGGCTGATGGCGACAACAAGCACACCGCGTCGGCGCGCATCAGCCAGGACCTGGAGCAAGGTCTCGTCATCGGACGGGCCGGTGCCGCTGCCGTAGCATTCGAGTAGCAAGCCCATCACACCGCTGTCGATCAGCGCTCGCACATGCGCCGCCTGCAGCCCCGGAAATACCGGTAGCACCGCCAGGTTCACCGGTGTGCGAGGCTGGCAATAGGTGAGGACCGCTGGAATCTGCCCGGCCCGTTGCCCCTCACGATGACGAGGGAGCGCGGCAAAGGCATCGAATGCTTCGCTGCGCAACTTGCTGGCGCGGGCGCCATGCAACAGCTGGCCGGCGAAATACAGGTGCACGCCGTTGTCGATACCGGCCTCGAACAGGCGCAAGGCCCCGCACAAATTATCCCAGGCATCGCTGTTCGGTGCGCCAGCAGGCAGCATCGAGCCGGTCAGCACCACCGGTACGTCGAGCCCGAGCAACAGGAAGGACAAGGCTGCGGCGCTGTAGGCCAGGGTGTCAGTGCCATGCAGTACCAGGATGGCGTCGTGGCCATCCTGTTTCACCGCTTCGACAATCGCATCGCGCATCGACAACCAGTTGGCCTGCTGCATGTTGGCGCTGTCGAGCAACGGCGACAGTTCACGCATGTGCCAGGCGATGCCCGGCGACTGTGATTGGGTCGCCAGGTAGTCGCGCATGCGCGCCTCGAAACCACCGGCCGGCGCCAAGCCTTGCGGTGTTTCGAGCATGCCGATGGTGCCCCCGGTGTAGAGCACCAACAGGTTCTTTACGGCGCGCATTTCAGTTCTGCGGCTGCACAGTGGCAGCGTTGACTTCGGCCTTGGCCTCGGTCGCCGGTTTCGCTGGCCAGGCTTGCAGGTCCAGATCCAGGTCGCTGAACTTCGACGCATCAAACACCGGCTGCTTGATCCCCGCCTTGCGTTGCTCGTCGTAGTCGCGCATCACCCGCAGGCCGATCTTGAACAACAGGGCCAGGGCGATCAGGTTAACGAAGGCCAGGCAGGTCATGGTGATGTCGGCGAAGGCAAACACGGTGGACAGGTTCTGCACCGAGCCCCAGACGATCAGCGCCAGGACCAGGGCGCGGTAGCCCAGCAGCACCAGACGGTTGCGGGTGAGGAACTGCAGGCTCGTTTCACCCAGGTAGTAGTTGTAGAGGATGCAGGTGAAGACGAACAGCGACAGCGCCACGCTGACGAACAGGCGACCCCAGTCACCGACCACAGCGGCCAGGGAGTTCTGGGTGAGCACGATGCCGTCACCTTCGAAGCCCGGGGTGTAGAAGCCGGACAGCAGGATCAGCAGTGCGGTACAGGTGCAGATCACGAAGGTATCGAGGAACACGCTGAAGGCCTGGACCACGCCCTGCGCGCCCGGGTGTTTCACCGCCGCCACGGCGGCAACGTTCGGCGCACTGCCCAGGCCCGCTTCGTTGGCGAACACGCCACGTTTCACGCCCATGACAATGGCGCTGCCGAGCAGGCCGCCAAAGGCCGGATCGAGGCCGAAGGCGCTCTTGAAGATGGTTTCCAGCATGGCCGGGACGTGTTCGATCTGGCTGCCGATCACGTACAGGGTTACGCCGATATAGGCCAGGGTCTTGACCGGCACCAGCAGGTCGGAAACCGCAGCGATACGCTTGATGCCGCCGAGGAACACGATCGCCAGCAGCACGGCCAGGGCGATACCGCTGTGCTCAGGCGCGAAGCCGAAGGCGTTCTGCAGCGAGTGGGTCACGGTGTAGGACTGCAGGCCGTTGAAGGCAAAGCCGTAGGTCACCAGTAGCAGCAGGGAGAACACCACGGCCATGGTCTTGAGCTTCAGACCGTGCTGGATGTAATAGGCCGGGCCGCCGCGGTACAGGCCGTCGCCGTCGGCGCGCTTGTAGACCTGGGCCAGGGTGCATTCGAAAAAGCTGCTGGACATGCCCACCAGGGCCGTGACCCACATCCAGAACACCGCGCCAGGGCCGCCGAGGGTAACGGCGATACCGACACCGGCGATGTTACCGGCGCCGACGCGGCCGGCCAGGCTCAGCATCAGGGCCTGGAACGAACTCAGCTGGCCAGCCTGGCCGTGCAGCGATTCCTTGAACACGCTGAACATGTGGCCGAAATGGCGGAACTGGACAAAACGCGAGCGGATAGTGAAATAACCGCCGAGTCCGACGATCAGCACGATGAGGAGTTTCCCCGAGAGGAAATCGTTGAGTGCTTCGAGCATGGAGTGACCTCGATTCTTATTCTTTGCATGAAAGACAACTGAAGCGGCGCCGGTGCGCCGCATCCTTGGCGCGCATGGTTGGCCAAGATAAATATGGTTACAATTTCGCGGGTTGCTCTGAGTTGATGCTACTTGATGCTAAACTGGCGCCTATCGCATCACCTGGAACGACGCGCATGAGCGAAAATCTCGGCACCAACCTCAAACTCGCTTGCAGTCACTACCGCTCTATTTCAGAGGTTTGCCGGCAGCTGTCGATCAACCGGGCACAGTTCAACAAGTACCTGAGTGGGCAAAGCCAGCCGACGCCGTTCAATCTCAAGCGCATCGGTGATTTCTTCGGTGTCGAGGATTACGAGCTTGGCCTGCCGCCTGAGCAGTTCGCCCGGCTGATTGGTGCGCGCAATCCGGCGACCGTCACCACCGCGCAAGAAGATCCGCTCAGTGAACTGCTGCGGCCACTGCGCGAGCAGAGCGGTAACCTGTCGCGGTATTGCGGTTACTACTTCGAGTACTCCAACTGCATGTCGGTACCCGGCTCGATCCTGCTGTCGCTGGTCCACCTGCGTGAGGAGCGCGGCACCTTCCTGTTCGAGCGCCAGGAGCGTCAGGAACGCTCCAGCAGCACCGATGTGCAGGCCGAAGACTGGGTGCGTTGTCGTTACTTGGGCGCGGCGTTTCAGTTGCAGGACCGCTTGTTTCTCATCGACTACGAGTCACTGACGGTCAACGAGATGAGCCAGACCATCCTGATCCCCAGCTTCAAGAACCGCATCACCCGCTTGAACGGGCTGAAAACAGGGGTGTCCAGCGGCGACCGGCGCACGCCGGCCTGTACCCGGGTGGTCTGGGAGTTCCTCGGAACCGAGATTAACCGCATCAGCGCCTATCGCCAGGTGAAGCTCTATCGCCCGGACGATCCGCGCATCGACGACGATGTGCGCGAGCGCCTGAGTGTCGGGCCTATCAGTAACGGCCTGTTCGAGATCGAGTGATCACGGCTCGCCGATGATGAACTCGGTGATGGTTTGCGCCACCTGATCCGCTACCACCGGTGTCGTGCGCAGGTGTGCGGCAATGCCGTGGTCGCAGTTGGAGAGCAACAGGCATTCCAGATGCGGGGGCGGAACCGACTTGAGCAGGGTGCGGGTGACTTCTTCCGGGATCGGGCTGTAGCGCTGCGCACCTGCCAGCCACAGTGTGCCAGCCGACGTGCCGGCACCTTGGCCGTGCGTCTGCGAGTTCAGCCCGTCGAACTCACCCAGTACCAGCAACACACGGCCCTGGAACTGGCGCAGGAATTCAAAACTGTCACAGTCCATAAAACCATAAGGCTTGCTGATGGCCGCCTTGAATGCCGGGCCGAAGGGCGCAACGTGGGCGCTATCCGGGTAGACCGCGGGGCAGATGAGGATCAGCTTATCCACAGCCGGTTGCTGTGCCGCCAGCTTCAAGGCAATGGATGCCCCCAGGCTATGCCCTATCAAGGTCTGGCAACGCGCCGCGATATGCCGGTGAAAGCGCCGGGCTTCTTCAAGATTGGTGAGCAGCGAAGGTTCCAGCGCACCAGGTTCGCTGGCAAGGCTGTGGCCTGACAGGTTGGCGGTCAGTGAGCCGATACCTGACGCCTGTAGCCGGTAGAGCAGGGGATTGAGCCGGGTGAAGTCCGATTGTGCCCCACCAACGACAAACAGCGGCGGTGCGCGCTCTACGTCGGGGACCAGCAGTCGGGCCTGTTGCTGATAGTGGTCGAAGGTTTCGCTGATGAACCGTTCCGTACCAGGACTGGGCTCATCGTATTGCCACGCTGATCGTTGCGTTGAAGCCGCTTCTAGTTCCATGGACACCGCTTTGAGAAGCCGAGGATGCGCATACCGGGCGCATTATAGGCCGTTTGCCGACGTACGTAGATAAGGGCCGCGTTGGACTTCCCTAGCCGGAAAACGCAAAATGTGCCTTTGCCCTCAATCAATCTGATCGGACCTGTTGACTCTATGCGAATGCGCCTGATGCTGTTGGGTGGTGGAAGTGCCCTCGGGCAAGCGCTGATTCGACTCGGGGCCGAGGAAGATATCGGCTTTCTGGCACCGCGTCCGCCAGAGCACGGCTGGGATCCGGCCAGCCTCACCCAGTTGCTGGATGACACCCGCCCCGACGCCTTGGTGAACCTGGCGTACTACTTTGACTGGTTCCAGGCCGAAGCCGTCAGCGAAAAGCGCCTGGCGCAGCAGGAACGCTCGGTAGAGCGCCTGGCTGAGTTGTGCCAGCACCACAACATTATCCTGGTGCAGCCGTCGAGCTACCGGGTATTCGATGGTTCGCGGGCCACGGCCTACAGCGAAAAGGACGAGCCGGTACCCCTGGGCCTGCGCGGCCAGGCACTCTGGCGGATCGAACAGAGCGTCCGCGCGACCTGCCCACAGCATGTCATGTTGCGTTTCGGCTGGTTGCTCGACGAGAGCATCGATGGCGTGCTCGGGCGCTTCCTGACCCGTGCCGAACAGCCTCAGGAATTGCTCCTGGCCGATGACCGCCGCGGCAACCCGACGCCGGTAGACGACGCTGCCCGGGTGATTCTTTCGGTGCTCAAACAGCTTGATTGCGCCGCGCCGCTGTGGGGCACCTATCACTACGCCGGCAACGAAGCCACGACGCCGCTGGCGCTTGGTCAGGCTATCCTCAGTGAGGCGGCGCAGCTGCACAAACTGGCGGTCACCGCGCCGACGGCGCAGGCCCATGCCGCGCGCCCGGATGCCAGTGAAGAACCGCAGCATGCGGTGCTGGCCTGCAAGAAAATTCTGCACACTTTCGGTATCAAACCCCGCGCCTGGCGTTCGGGTTTGCCACCTCTACTGGATCGATTCTATCGTCATGGCTGATTCCCCCATTCTGATCACCGGTGGCGCGGGCTTTATCGGTTCACACCTGAGCGATGCGTTACTGGCACAAGGTTATGCGGTACGGATCCTCGATGATCTGTCCACCGGCAAGCCTGCCAACCTGCAAATGGACAACCCAAGGCTTGAGCTGATCGAAGGCGATGTCGCCGACGGCGAGCTGGTCAAGCGCGCGGCCGCAGGCTGCCAGGCCGTTGTACACCTGGCCGCCGTTGCGTCGGTACAGGCTTCGGTGGATGACCCGGTGAAAACCCACCAGAGCAACTTCATCGGCACTTTGAATGTTTGCGAGGCCATGCGCGTCAATGGCATCAAGCGTGTGCTGTTTGCCTCCAGCGCGGCAGTCTATGGCAACAACGGCGAAGGCCTGGCCATCGAAGAAGACGCGCCCAAGGCGCCGCTTACACCCTATGCCGTGGACAAGCTGGCCAGTGAGCAATACCTGGACTTCTATCGTCGTCAGCATGGTCTGGAGCCGGTGGTGTTCCGCTTCTTCAACATCTTCGGGCCACGCCAGGATCCGTCCTCGCCGTATTCGGGGGTGATCAGCATTTTCTGCGAGCGTGCCCTGAGCGGGCAGCCGATTACCCTGTTCGGTGATGGCGAGCAGACTCGCGATTTCCTCTACATCGGCGATCTGGTCGCGGTGATGGTCCAGGCCCTGGCGTTGCCGGAGGTTGAAGAGGGTGCAATCAATATCGGCCTGAACCAGGCCACTTCGCTTAACCAGTTGCTGGCTGCGCTCAAGTCAGTGCTGGGCGACTTGCCAGCGATCAGATACGGGCCAGCGCGCTCTGGTGATATTCGCCACTCACGGGCGAACAACCAGCGGCTGCTGACGCGCTTTGACTTTCCCGCGCCGACGCCGTTGGCCGAGGGGCTGGCCTGGTTGTTGGGGCGCGGAAAGCATTGGGGGGAAAGCCCGCTCCCACAGGGATCATACAATTCCTGTGGGAGCGGGCTTGCCCCGCGATGTACCTCAAATGTTACTTCAGAACTTGTAACCCACACCGACCATGTAGACCCATGGATCGACGTCTACGTCGACCTTGGTCTTGCCGACGCCCAGGGCGCTCGGACCGTCCATGGTGGCCTTGGTGTCGATGTCGACGTACCAGACCGCGGCGTTGACCAGGAAGTGTTCGTTGATCATGTAGTCCATACCCAGCTGACCGGCCAGACCGAACGAGTCTTTGACTTTCAGGTTGCTGAAACCCTGGGCCTTGCGGTTGCTGTCCAGGTCTTCGTCAAAGAACATGGTGTAGTTCAGACCGATACCGGCATACGGCTGGAACTTCGAGCTTGGTTCCATCGGGTAGTACTGCAGCGACAGGGTCGGTGGCAGTTGTTTGATATCGCCCAGCTTGCCATCCAGGCCTGGGCCCAGGCCCTTGACGCCGACAGTGTGGTGGAACGGCGTGGCGGCCAGCAGCTCCAGACCGATGTGGTCGGTGAGCATGTAGGCGAAGGTCAGGCCCAGTTGGGTATCGCTATCCAGAGTCGCCTTGGTGCCGGACACCTTGGTGCCGTCGAGCTTGATGTCACTGCTGTCCTCGTTGGGATTAACAGTGATTGCGCCGGCACGCACGATGAAGTCGCCAGCCTGGTGGGCGTGGGCAACAGGGGCTGCGAGCGCCAAGGCGAAAAGCGAGGCGCTGAGCAAGGACTTGTTCATGGAAGCTCCCAGAGGACGTTTAGAATTGGTACGTCCAATGGTAAAGAGCCATTATTTTCGCGATTTGACCCAGCTCAATGAAAGCGTCAAAGCCATTGTGTGGGGCCAATCATTCTAGTTCATAGGCGTAGATTTTCTCGGCTTCCATCTGGTAGCCGGCGTCGGCCAGCTCACTGCTGGTGTTTTTCACCTGCATCCGGCCTTCGATCCAGTAGGGCTGGTAGAGGTCTTCGACCCTGACTCCCATCTCACTGACGATATGCACAATCTGGTTCGACGGTGGCGGCGGTACGTGGATGCAGGCGCCGTAGTAGGGCACCAGGAGAAACTCGGTGGTGCGGCCTTCTTCGCTGACCTCCAGCGGCACGATATAGCCCGGCAACTTCACCTGCTGGCCATCGAGGGCTTTGACCACCGGGGCGTTGGGCACTTGCTGGTGGGCGGCCGGGGCCGATTCGGCGGCCAGGGCATCGCTCAATTGCGACAGGTCGTGCAGCGGTGCGATCTGCGGCTGGACGATTGGCGCACCGGCGGGAATCAACTGCGGCCACTCCAGGGTGCGCGGCTCGGCCGCCCACAACGGCGTGGCTACCAGCAGCATTATCGACAGCAGAACACGAGGCATCACGAGTCTCATAAGTGAATGGACAGGCCATCGGCCAGGGACTGTCGATAGGCACGCCAGGCGGGCACGCTGCCCATCAGTAACGCAGCGCCGAGAATAATCGCCAGCAGACTCCATTCGTGGGCGCTTGGCCAGGCCAGGGGCAGGAACAGTCCGTAGTTGGCTTGTACATAACCCTGCGCAATGGTGATACCCAGGTACAGCAGGCCCAGACCCGCCGCGATGCCGACCACGGCCAGCGCCAGTGCCTCAAGCACCAGCAGCCCGGCGATGTGCCACGGACGGGCACCGACCGAGCGCAGGATGGCCATCTCCCGGCGCCTTTCATTGAGGCTGGTGAGGATCGCCGTGAGCATACCGATCAGCCCGGTCAGCACCACGAACAACGACACCACGAACAAAGCCTGCTCGGCAGTGCCCATCAGGCTCCAGAGTTCCTGCAGGGCTACACCCGGGAGGATCGCCAGCAGCGGCTCGTTGCGGTACTCGTTGATTTCGCGCTGCAGGCTGAAGGTCGAGATCTTGTTGTTCAGGCCCAGCAATACGGCGGTAACGGCTTTTGGCGTGAGGTCCAGGTTGCGCGCCTGCTCGGCGCTGATCCGTCCCGCCCCACGGGCCGGTACACCGTTGTGCCAGTCGATGTGAATCGCCTCCATGCCGCCGAGGCTGATATGCAGGGTGCGGTCCACCGGTGTGCCGGTGCGTTGCAACACACCGACCACAGTAAAGGGCTTGTCGTCATGCTTGACCAGGCTGATGGCGGCAACGCCATGGGCCAGCACCAGTTTGTCACCGAGCTTGTAGTGCAGGGCCTCGGCGACTTCGGCGCCGAGTACCACTTCGAACGGGTCGCTGGCGAATGCGCGGCCTTCGGCCAGTTGCAGATTCTGTTTACGGCCGTACTGATAGCGTTCGAAGTAACTGCTGTTTGTACCCATCACCCGATAGCCGCGATGGGAGTCGCCGAGTGAAATCGGAATCGCCCATTTCACTCGCTTGTCACTGGCGTAGTGCTCGTAGCTTTCCCAGCGGATGTTGTTGGTGGCATTGCCGATCCGGAACACCGAATACAGCAGCAGATTGACCGAGCCGGAGCGGGCGCCGACGATCAGGTCGGTGCCGCTGATGGTGCTGGCGAAGCTGGCGCGGGCTTCAGTACGCACCCGTTCTACCGCCAGCAGCAGGCACACCGACAGGGCGATGGCAAAGGCGGTAAGAAAGGCGGTGAAGCGACGGTTGGCGAGGCTCGCCAGGGCAAGACGGAGCAGGTACATCAGGCCTCCAGGTCGTTGGCTGGCAGCGCCGTGCGGTTGAGTTCGGCCAGTGACAACTGACGGTCGAACAGCGTGGCCAGGCTCTGGTCATGGCTGACGAACAGCAGGCTGGAACCGGCGTCGCGGCATTCGGCAAACAACAGGCGGATGAACGCTTCGCGAGTGTCGGCGTCGAGGGCCGAAGTCGGTTCGTCAGCGATCACCAGCTCGGGCTGACCGATCAAGGCGCGGGCAGCGGCAACGCGTTGTTGCTGGCCAATCGAGAGACTGTCGGCGCGGCGGGCGATCAGCGCCGGATCCTTCAGCCCAAGGTGGGCGAGCAGGCCGACGGCGGCCTGGTCGATGCTGCCGTGGCGCTCTACAGCGCGCTGGGCGCGGCTGCGTGAGAAGCGGCAAGGCAGCTCGACATTTTCCCGCACCGAAAGAAACGGCAGCAAGTTGAACTGCTGGAAGATGTAGCCGGTGTGATCGACCCGAAAGCGGTCGCGGGCGGCTTGTTTCAGCTCGCTCAGGTCCTGGCCGAGCAGGCGGATGCTGCCTCGGTCAGGTTGCTGTACGCCGCCGAGCAGGCCGAGCAGGGTGGTTTTGCCACTGCCGCTGGGGCCTTTGAGAAACAGCGATTCGCCCGCCTCAAGGCGCAAGGCGGGAATATCCAGCAGAGGGGCTTGGCCCGGCCAGGCAAAGCCCAGGTCGGTCAGTTCAATCAGTGCCTGGCTCATGGTGACGGGGCTTTCAGAGAGGGATTGAGGCGTGGGCGGCAGTGGCTTCAATGCCCTGCTGGCCATTCGGTCCGATCAGTTGTAGCTGAATTCTGCTGGTAGCGGGGAAGGCTTTGAACAGCGGGCTCAGGTCAAGCGAGGTGAGCTGCTCAGGTTTGTCGCAGTCGAAGGTGTAGTGAGCGTGAATTTCACTATGGCCATGTTCATCTTTTGCTGACGCCGGCTTATCGCCGAACAGTGGACTTTCCAGTTCCTGGGAGCTTTCACTGCAGTTGGCGGCTTTGGCCAGCGCAAACAGGGCGAGGGGATTTTCCAGTTGTTCACGCACGGCGGCGACTTTGGCCTTGTCGCTGTCGCTGGTAGCCGCGTGCTCAAAGCCGACCAGATTCATTGCCGGGCTTTCCAGCTCCAGCTCCAGCACTTTGCCTTCAAGTGCCACATTCAGACGGGCGACACCGTGTTCATGGGCGGCGAGGCTGCTATGCGCGTGGTCATGATCATGGTCGTGGTCCTCATGGGCGTGAGCAACGGCCAGAGGCAGCAAGGCGAACGGCAAGGCAAGGAACAGGCGACGCATGGGCAAGACTCCACGAGGGCACAGGAAATGTTTAGTTATGTTATAACAACTTGTTCTGTGGGTGCCAGTGTGCTTGGCGACTGATCGTCGGCGTGGGAGCATGGAGCCCGTCACTGAGCAGAGGAAACAACCGTGCGAATTCGTGGACATATCGGCGACTGGCCGGTGGATCTGACCCTGGAGCTGGACCCTGCGGAATGGGCGCACCTGGGTGGCCAATTGAGTGCGGTGGCACCGGTTGCGACGGCAGCGGCAGTGGCATCAGTGCCCAGCGCCAGGCCGGACGATGCGCTCTGGCTGGCGGCACGCGACGTGTTGCGCAAGGCCGGGCAACTCAATGGACCGGAGCTGCTTGAGCAACTGGAAGGGCTGGCGGGCAATACTGCGGCAGGTAAACGCTTGCTGGTGCGTTTGCGTCACAGTGCCGATGTGAAGGTGGAAAGCGGGGCGGATGCGCCGGTTTATCACTGGATTGGGTGAATGCTATCGCGGGGCAAGCCCGCTCCCACCGAGCAGTGTTGAATCCGGTGGGAGCGGCGGTGCGACGGTTCGACTTGCCCCGCGAAAAAATCACTCAGTACAACGCAGCAAACAGCTTGCGCCGGTAAGTCCCTACCAGCGGATGATCATTGCCCAACAGGTCGAACACCTGCAGCAAGGTCTTGTGCGGCAGACCGCCTTCATAGCCACGGTTGCGCATGAACAGCTTGAGCATGCCGTCCAGCGCCGCTTCGTACTGCTGGCGCGACAACTGCTGAATGCACAGCTGATAAGCCGCTTCATCATCCTCGCCGTTCTGCGCCAGACGCGCCTTGAGGTCAGCGACTTCCGGCAGACTTGCGGCCTGGCGCAGGAAGGTCAGTTGAGCCTTGGCACCGGCCAATGCCGCTTTGTGCTCGTCACTCTTGACCGCATCGAGCACGGTCTGGGCTTCACCCAGTTCACCACGCTCAGCCAGGCAGCGGCCATACAGGATCAGCGCACCGGCATTGCTGTTGTCTTCGGTCAGCAAGGCTTTGAGCGTGGCTTCTGCTTCACTGAAGCGACCCTCGGCAAACAATGCCTGAGCCAGCTCCAGAGGGTCAGCCGCTGCGGGCGGCGGCATTTGCACATGCGGTTCGAGCAGCGCACGAATCGCCGATTCAGGCTGGGCACCGGCAAAACCATCGACCGGCTGGCCGTCCTTGAACAGCACCACGGTCGGCAGGCTGCGAATGCCGAAACGGGCGACGATGTCCTGCTCGATATCGCAGTTGACCTTGGCCAGCAGCAGTTCACCCTGGTAGCTCTCGGTGATTTGCGCGAGCAGCGGCATCAGCGCTTTGCAGGGCGCGCACCACTCGGCCCAGAAATCCACCAGCACCGGTTTGTGGTGGGAGTTGGCGATGACCAGCTGATCGAAATCGGCAGCGCTGGTATCGAAAACATAAGGTGTGTCTTGGCTCATCGCGACTCTCGAAAATCCGTGAATGGCATCACTATAAAGGCTGGCGGCTGGCGTGGTACAGGCTGACTCGGCGGAATTCGTGGGGCTCGGCCAGGTCTGGCAGGGTCAGGGCCTCAAGCACGCCCAAAGGCTGGTACAGCGGATGGCTGAAGTCGCGCACCCGCGAGTCGGCGACAAGGGCCTGCTGACCCCGGGTAAGAAACTCATCGAGCAGCGGCAGGTTGGCCCGGTCATAGAGCACGTCGGCCACCAGAATCAGGTCGAAACGGTCGGCTTCCTGGAAGAAGTCCTCGGAGTAACTCAGTTCCACGCCATTGAGCTCGGCGTTGGACCGGCAGGCTTGCAGGGCCAGCGGATCGAGATCACAGGCCACGACTTCAAGGGCACCCGCGCGGGCAGCTGCGATCCCGGCGATCCCGGAACCGGCGCCAAAGTCCAGCACGCGCTTGCCCTTCACCCAGTGCGGGTGTTGGTCGAGGTATCGGGCCATGGCCAGGCCGCTGGCCCAGCAAAAGCTCCAGTACGGCGGCTCGTGGAGGATGCGCCGGGTTTCTTCGGAACTGAACTCGCGGTCCATGTTTTCGGCGTCGATCAGCCAAAGCTTGAGCGCACATTCCGGCAGGTCGCTGATCACCAGCCGGGCATCGCCGAGCAGTTCGCCCAGGGCCTGTTGCAACGGCGCGGTTGCCATCATGGCGCCTTTTCGAATCGCAGCGGGCCGGTGGCCTGGGATTGCGCCTGGAAAATCCGTACGGGCGGCAGGTGCAGAATCAGTTGCCCGGATTTGCTTGCGCGACCGCGCAGTTCGACCCGGGCCCCAGCCGGGAAGGCCTCGGGGTTGAAGCGCAGTTGGTACGGCAGATCCAGGCCGTTGCTGCTGAGGGTGCTGCTGGCCAGCAGGTTCTGCGGACGACCGCGGTCATCGATGACCAGCAGGGCCAGCTCGACTTCGGCACCGGCTGGAACATTGAGCAAGGTTCCGCTCAATTCACGTTGATAGGCCGGCAACGGGCCGAGGGATTTTGCGGTTTTACTCGCTACCGGGGCTTTTGGGGCCGGTGCAGTCTGGGGTTTGTCGCTGCTGCAGGCTGCCAGCAAGGCGGCAAAACTGAGCACAACGAGCGCTCGAAATGGCATGGGGAATTCCTTCGCGGCATATTTCCTGAGTGGATGGTAACCCCTTTGGCTTGTCTTGCCAGTGGGATGCGCTACCATGGCCCTCCCTTTTTTTGTTGCCTGCCACCATGCACTGTCCCTTCTGCGGTGCCAACGACACCAAGGTCATCGACTCGCGACTGGTTGCCGAGGGCGAGCAAGTGCGCCGTCGGCGCGAATGCGTTGCCTGCGGCGAGCGGTTCACCACCTTCGAAACCGCCGAGCTGGTATTGCCGCGCCTGATCAAACAGGACGGCAGCCGCCAGCCCTTCGACGAAGAAAAACTGCGCGCCGGTATGCAGCGCGCCCTGGAAAAACGCCCGGTCAGCGTCGAGCGCCTGGAAGCGGCGCTGGCGCACATCAAGCACAAGCTGCGGGCAACCGGCGAGCGTGAAGTCAAATCGCTGGTGGTCGGTGAGCTGGTGATGAACGAGCTGCAGAAGCTCGATGAAGTCGCCTATATCCGTTTCGCTTCGGTCTACCGGCGCTTCCAGGACCTCAACGAGTTTCGTGAAGAAATCGACCGCCTGGCTCGTGAGCCGGCTAAAGAGTGAGCATGTCCAACGAACGCGCGGTACTCGACGCCCACTACATGGCCCGGGCCCTGGAACTGGCTCGTAAAGGCTGGTACTCGACCCATCCGAACCCGCGCGTTGGTTGTGTGATTGTTCGCGATGGCCAGATTGTCGGCGAAGGCTGGCATGTCCGTGCCGGCGAGCCGCATGCCGAAGTGCACGCGCTGCGTCAGGCCGGCGAGCTGGCCCGCGGCGCCTGCGCCTACGTCACCCTTGAGCCCTGCAGCCACCATGGGCGTACGCCGCCGTGTGCCGACGCGCTGGTCAAGGCGGGCGTGGCCCGTGTGGTTGCGGCCATGCAGGACCCCAATCCGCAAGTGGCGGGACAGGGTCTCAAACGCCTGGCCGACGTCGGTATCGAGGTTGCCAGCGGGGTGCTCGAAGCCGAAGCGCGTGCGCTCAATCCGGGCTTCCTCAAGCGTATGGAATCTGGCCTGCCGTTCGTAACGGCCAAGCTGGCGATGAGCCTGGATGGTCGCACGGCCATGGCTAATGGCGAGAGCCAGTGGATCACCGGACCGGCTGCGCGTGCTGCAGTGCAGCGTTTGCGGGCGCGCTCCAGCGTGGTTCTGACCAGTGCCGAAAGCGTGCTGGCTGACAAGGCGCGGATGACGGTGCGTGGTGAAGAACTGGGCCTCGATCCGCAGACCACGGCCCTCGCCCTCGCGCGCCCACCGTTGCGCGTGGTGATCGACGGTCGTTTGCGTCTGCCACTTGATGCGCCGTTCTTCAAGGCAGGTCCCGCCCTGGTGGTGACCGCTGCGGCGATGGATGCACGCTATGCCGAAGCCGGCCATGAGCTGCTGAGCCTGCCGGGTGAGGGCGGTCGCGTCGACCTGCCAGCGCTGCTGCGTGAACTCGCTGTCCGGGGTGCCAGCGAAGTGTTGCTTGAGGCGGGTGCCAGCCTGGTCGGCGCTTTTGCCCAGTATGGCCTGATCGACCAATACCAGATCTTTGTTGCCAGCAAGTTCCTGGGCTCCAGCGCCCGGCCGTTGCTGGACTGGCCGCTGAACCACATGAGTGAGGCGGCGCAGCTGAAAATCACTGAAATGCGCGCAGTAGGCGATGACTGGCGAGTCACTGCGATACCAGTGCCGGTACCCGGCGTATAATTCCAGGCTAGCCACGCGCAGCCCTGTTCTCGAGGAGGACTCATGTTCACCGGCATCATCGAATCCATAGGCAGCATCCGCTCCCTGACCCCCAAAGGCGGCGACGTGCGGGTGTATGTCGAAACCGGCAAGCTCGACCTGGGCGACGTCAAACTCGGCGACAGCATCGCCGTCAACGGTGTGTGCCTGACCGCGGTCGAACTGCCTGGCGATGGCTTCTGGGCCGACGTCAGTCGCGAAACCCTGGACTGCACGGCGTTCAACGACCTCAAGAGCGGCAGCCGGGTCAACCTGGAAAAAGCCCTGACCCCGACCACCCGCCTGGGCGGCCACCTGGTCAGCGGTCACGTCGACGGTGTCGGCGAAGTGGTGTCGCGCAGCGATAACGCCCGCGCCATCCAGTTCCGCATTCGTGCACCCAAGGAGCTGGCCAAGTACATTGCCCACAAAGGCTCGATCACCGTCGATGGCACCAGCCTGACCGTGAACGTTGTCGATGGCGCCGAGTTCGAACTGACCATCGTCCCGCATACCCTGGCCGAAACCATCATGGCCGACTACCGTCCTGGTCGTCGGGTCAACCTTGAGGTCGACCTGCTGGCCCGTTACCTGGAGCGTCTGCTGCTGGGTGACAAAGCCGCCGAGCCGAGCAACGGCAGCGGCATTACCGAAAGTTTCCTGGCCGCCAACGGCTACCTGAAATCCTGATTTGAAAGGGGGTGCCGCGTGGCGCTCAACAGCATCGAAGAACTGGTAGAAGACATCCGCCAGGGCAAAATGGTCATCCTCATGGATGACGAAGACCGCGAGAACGAAGGCGACCTGATCATGGCCGCCGAGTGCTGCAAGGCCGAACACATCAACTTCATGGCCAAGCACGCCCGTGGCCTGATCTGCATGCCAATGTCGCGCGAGCGCTGCGAAACGCTCAAGCTGCCACTGATGGCGCCGCGTAACGGCTCGGGTTTCGGCACCAAGTTCACCGTTTCGATCGAAGCCGCCGAAGGCGTGACCACCGGTATCTCTGCCGCCGACCGCGCGCGCACTGTGCAGGCTGCTGCAGCCCGTGATGCCAAGGCCGAAGATATCGTCAGCCCTGGCCACATCTTCCCGCTGATGGCCCAGCCTGGCGGTACCCTGGCCCGTGCTGGCCACACCGAAGCGGCGTGCGACCTGGCGCGCATGGCCGGTTTCGAGCCGAGCGGGGTGATCTGCGAAGTGATGAACGACGACGGCACCATGTCGCGTCGTCCGGAGCTGGAAACCTTTGCGGCCGAGCACAATATCAAAATCGGCACCATCGCCGACCTGATCCACTATCGGATGATCCACGAACGTACCGTTCAGCGGATTTCCGAGCAGCCGCTGGACAGCGAACTGGGCAGTTTCAACCTGGTGACCTACCGTGACGCGGTCGAAGGCGACGTGCACATGGCCCTGACCCTGGGCAACATCTGCGCTGAAGAACCGACCCTGGTGCGGGTGCACAACATGGACCCGCTGCGCGACCTGCTGATGGTCAAGCAACCGGGCCGCTGGAGCCTGCGCGCCGCCATGAGCGCGGTTGCCGAGGCCGGTAGCGGCGTGGTGCTGCTGCTCGGTCACCCGCTGGATGGCGACGTGCTGCTGGCGCATATCCGTGAAAGCGCCGAGGCCTCCCAGGCGAAAACCCCGACCACCTACAGCACCGTCGGTGCCGGTTCGCAGATTCTGCGCGACCTGGGCGTACGCAAAATGCGCCTGATGAGTTCGCCAATGAAGTTCAATGCGATATCCGGATTCGATCTGGAAGTTGTAGAATACGTGCCCTCCGAATAAAGCAGGGGCTTTTTCCCCCGCTAATGATCCGGAACAAAACTCCTACAGGCCGCACCGTTGCGGCCTGGCTCTTTAAGATGAGAACCCCGCAATGTCCCTGAAGACCATCGAAGGTACCTTCATTGCCCCCAAAGGTCGCTATGCTTTGGTGGTTGGCCGCTTCAACAGCTTCGTCGTCGAAAGCCTGGTAAGCGGTGCCGTTGATGCCCTGGTTCGCCATGGCGTGAGCGAAAGCGACATCACCATCATCCGTGCTCCGGGTGCGTTCGAGATCCCGCTGGTGGCACAGAAGGTCGCCCAACAAAGCGAATATGCCGCGATCATCGCCCTGGGCGCCGTGATCCGTGGCGGTACCCCGCACTTTGAGTACGTAGCGGGCGAATGCACCAAGGGCCTGGCCCAGGTGTCCATGGAGTTCGGCGTACCGGTTGCCTTCGGTGTCCTGACCGTCGACTCGATCGAACAGGCCATTGAGCGTTCCGGTACCAAGGCCGGCAACAAGGGTGCTGAAGCTGCCCTGTCCGCCCTGGAAATGGTCAGCCTGCTGGCGCAGTTGGAGGCCAAGTGATTAGCGACGAAAGCGATCGTTTCAACCCGCGCGATCCAAAACCTGCGGATGCTGGCAAGCCATCGAAAAGCGCCAAGCGTCGCGAAGCCCGTCAGCTCGCGACTCAGGCCCTGTACCAATGGCACATGGCCAAGCACTCGCTGAACGAGATCGAAGCGCAGTTCCGGGTCGATAACGATTTCACCGATGTCGACGGTGCCTATTTCCGCGAAATCCTGCACGGGGTTCCGGCCATGGTGCAAGAAATCGACAAGGCGCTGGTCCCTTGCCTGGATCTGGCCCTTGAAGAACTCGATCCGGTTGAACTGGCGGTTCTGCGCCTGTCCACCTGGGAGTTCATCAAGCGCGTTGACGTACCGTACCGTGTAGTGATCAACGAAGGCGTCGAGCTGGCCAAGGTTTACGGCGCTACCGACGGTCACAAGTTCGTCAACGGTGTGCTCGACAAGCTGGCTCCACGGCTGCGTGAAGCCGAAGTAAAGGCGTTCAAGCGCTGATTGCGGCGCTGATTGCCAATGGGTGAGTTCGAGCTGATTCGCCATTACTTCGCCGCTGCGCCCTGCGCGCAAGGCGGCGAAGCGGTGGCGCTGGGCATTGGCGATGATTGTGCCTTGCTCAGCCTGCCGCCTGGCGAACAGCTGGCGATCTCCACCGACACGCTGGTGGCCGGGGTGCATTTCCCGGCTGTCTGCGACCCTTTTCTGCTCGGTCAGCGTTCGCTGGCCGTTGCTGCCAGTGACCTGGCTGCCATGGGTGCCACACCCATCGGCTTTACCCTTGCCCTGACCCTCCCAGAGGTGCGTGCCGACTGGCTGCAGGCCTATGCCCATGGCCTCAACCAGATGGCCCAGGCGTGCCGACTGAGCCTCATCGGTGGCGATACCACCCGCGGCCCGTTGAGCCTGACCATGACCGTGTTCGGTCGTGTGCCGGCTGGCCAGGCGCTGACCCGCAGTGGTGCCCGTGCGGGTGACCTGCTGTGTGTGGGCGGTGACCTGGGCAATGCCGCCGGCGCCTTGCCGCTGGTACTTGAAGAGCGCCAGGCCGACCCGGCCGTAGCCGAACCCTTGCTTGCCCACTACTGGTCGCCGCAGCCGCAATTTGCCCTGGGGCAGGCACTAAGGGGCAAGGCGACAGCGGCATTGGACATTTCCGATGGCTTGCTGGCCGACTGCGGGCATATTGCCAAAGCCTCGCAGGTGTCGCTGCAGGTGGAGCGCGATCGTCTACCGTTGTCGGCTGCGCTGCGCGCGTTCTTCGGCGAAGAAGGTGCCCGGCACGCCGCACTGACTGGCGGCGACGACTATGTACTGGCCTTCACCTTGCCCGAGGCCGAACTGGCGCCACTGCTGGCCGCCGGTTGGCCGATCCATGTGGTCGGACGTGCAGGCACAGGCGCAGGCGTCACGCTGGTGGATAGCCAGGGGCAGGACATCACCCCGGAAACCCGGGGTTATCAACATTTTAGGGAGCAACCGTGACCGACCACCCCAATCAGGTGCCTGCGGAGAACGTTCCGCCTTCGGTCTGGCGCAATCCGTGGCACTTTCTGGCCTTTGGCTTCGGCTCCGGGACCTTGCCCAAAGCGCCGGGAACCTGGGGCTCGCTGGTAGCTCTACCTTTTATTCCGCTGTGGCAGATGTTGCCCGATTGGGGCTACTGGCTGATGCTTGGCCTGACCATGCTGTTCGGCTTCTGGCTGTGTGGCAAGGTGGCCGATGACTTGCGTGTGCACGACCATGAAGGCATTGTCTGGGACGAAATGGTCGGCATGTGGATCACCCTGTGGTTGGTTCCGGAAGGCTGGCAATGGCTGTTGGCGGGCTTTTTGATGTTCCGCTTTTTCGACATACTCAAACCCTGGCCGATTCGCTGGGTTGACCGCCACGTGCACGGCGGCGTAGGTATTATGCTTGACGATGTGCTGGCGGGCGTCTTCGCTTGGTTGGGCATGCAGGTGCTTGTATGGAGTGTCACTTAAGGGAGTGGTGCAATGCGTGGATGGCGAGTAGTCCTGTTGATCCTGACGCTGGCCGTCAGCGGTGTTCACGCCAGCGAAACCATCGAAGTACCCAAGCAGGTGCGCCTGGCCAGCGAGCGCTGGGAGGACTACACCAATGCCGACGGCACCGGCATTGCCTGGGATATCATGCGCAAGGTGTTTGAGCCTGCGGGCGTCAAGGTAGAGGTGCTCAGCGTCCCGTACAGCCGTGCAATCGGCCTGGTCAAGCGCGGCGAAGCCGATGCCTGGGTTGGTTCCTATCACGAAGAAAGCACCGACAATATCTACCCGCGGTGGAATTTCGACACCGATCATATCTACGCCCTGAGCCTCAACAGCAAACCCGTGCCGACCCCGGAGAACCTGAAGCAGTTCAAGCTTTCCTGGGTACGCGGCTACGACTATCAGGATTACCTGCCCAATGTCGGTGAGTACCGTGAGGTGCAGCGGCGCGAAGGGATCTTGCCGATGCTCGAGCGCGGGCGCGTGGATTTCTACATCGATGCGCAGACTGAAGTCGAATACGTGCTGAACCAGGCCGCAGCCGGCGAACGCCGCAGGTTTCGCAGCACGCACATTGCCGAACTGCCGCTGTACCTGGCCTTTGGCAAGACCTCTCAAGCCCGTGCACTCCAAGAACTGTTTGACCAGCGCATGGACAAACTGGTCGCCAGTGGCGAGTTGCGCGCGATCTTCAGTCACTGGGAGCAGCCCTATCCGTTCGATGAAAAGGGGCGCCAGGAGCAGGTAAAATCGCACTGATCGATAGGAATGAACAAACATTCGACCTGAGCAGCTCCTCCACATACTGATACAATCGGCTCACTTTATTCTTCAAGCTTTCAAATCAGGAGCACAAAGTGCCCGTCGTCTTTGTTGCCGCTTCCAAGCTGCCTACCCCGTTTGCGACTTTCACCATGCATGGTTTTCTCGATGAAGCCACGGGCCGCGAGCACGTTGTGCTCAGCCTCGGTGATGTTGCCGATGGGCAACCGGTGCTGGGGCGCCTGCATTCCGAATGCCTGACCGGCGATGCCTTGTTCAGCCAGCGTTGCGATTGCGGCTCCCAGCTTGAGGCTGCCCTGCAGGCCATCGCCCGTGAAGGCCGTGGCGTGCTGCTGTATCTGCGTCAGGAAGGCCGTGGCATCGGCCTGTTGAACAAGATTCGCGCCTATGAGCTGCAAGATGGCGGCGCCGATACCGTCGAGGCCAACGAGCGCCTGGGCTTTGCCGCCGACCAGCGTGACTATGGCATGTGCCAGCCGATGCTTGAGCACCTGGGGGTTACGTCGCTGCGGCTGATGACCAACAACCCGCGCAAGGTCAAGGCGCTGACCGGCATGGGCATCCCGGTTGCCGAGCGGGTGCCGCTGCACACCGGTCATAATCCGCACAACAAACACTACCTGGCCACCAAGGCCGGCAAGCTCGGCCACATGATGGGCAACGAGCACCAGGGCGAGGCCGGTCGGGCGTGACCCGCGGCCAGGTTCGTCGCCGTCTGACGGTGTCCTGGTGGCAGTACCTTGGCGCGGCAGTGGCACCCTTGCTGGTGCTGGGCTGGGCCTTCGGTGGTAGCCAGGCGCTGATCCCGACTGTGACCATGGCGGTGTTCATTGTCGGCGTGGCGACAATGTTCCTCAGCCTGCGGCGCTTTCATGCCTACAAGCACGCACTGATCGCCACAGAAAAAGCCCTGAATAGCGACGCCGAGCCTGCGGCCTGGAACAAGCTAGCCGCTGTGCGGCGCCGGGGCATGCTGTTTGCCTGCCTGCCGGCGTGGGTATCGGCCTTGTCGGTGTTTGTCGGTCTGGAAACGGTGCCGCAGATCCTCCTGCTCATCTCCAGCCTGGTGCTGCTCTACCTCTACCGTATTCCGCGTCAGCTGGGCTGATGCGCGGCGCTTTGCTGCTGGTATTGCTGATACTGGCCGCGCCGCTCGCGGCGGCCACCCGGGTGGTCAGCCTGGCGCCTTCATTGTCGGAAATTGTCGTTGAGCTGCAGGCTGCCGATCTACTGGTCGGCATGCTCGACGGCGGTGAACGCCCTGCTGAGCTGGCCGAGGTGCCCTCGGTCGGGCGCTACGGCCAGATCGATATGGAACGCTTGCTCAGCCTCAAGCCTGACCTGCTGCTGCTCTGGCCGGGCAGTGTGCCCGCCGCCCAGCGGGATCAACTCAAACGCCTGGGCATCGCCACCTTCACTGCCGAACCTCAGGGCATCGATGAAATGATCGAACAGATCGAGGCCATCGGCGTGCAGATCGGGCGAGCGACGCAAGGCAGAGCACTGGCGCAGCAACTGCGCGAGCGCTTGCAGGCGCTGCGTGCACGCTATCATCGAGAACAGCCGCTACGGGTCTTTTATCAGGTCTGGGACAAGCCCCTGTATACGGTCGGTGGCGGGCAGATCGTCAGCGATGCCCTGGCGGTGTGTGGTGCACGCAATGTATTCGCCGAGCTCAAGCTGCCAGCGCCGCAGGTAAACCTTGAATCGGTGCTGTTGCGTGATCCTCAGGTGATCCTCGCCAGCGAACAGGCCCAGCTCGACGCCTGGAAGGCCTGGCCGCAGGTTGATGCCGTACGCAATGGACGCTTGCTGTTAGTGCCGGACAAGGGCCTGGAGCGGCCCAGCGGGCAGATGGTCGAGGCAACGGCGCGCTTGTGTCAGGTGCTGGAGACTACAGCGCCGGTGTCCAGGTGATGCCCAGAAGCCAGGTGCGGCCTTCTTCGCGGTAGCCGTACTGGGTACCTTCGTATGAGTACTGGGCACGGGAGTAAGCTTTGTCCAGCACGTTATCGACCTTCAGGTCGAGCTTGATCTCAGGATTCAAGGTCCAGCTGCTGCGCAGGCCGAGAAGGCCATAGCCGCCCAGGCTATTACTGTTGGCCTCATCGTCGTAACTGCTGCTCACCGCTTGCCAGCTGGCGCCCAGACCCAGTTGCTCGAATTGCCGGTCAAGATCCAGGCTCAGGGTGCGCCGGGCACGGCGGGCCAGGGTATGACCGCTGTCGCGATCGCGCGGATCGATCATCGCCAGGCCGAGATTACTCTGCCAGCCAAACCAGGTTTGGTGCAAGGCGGCCTCGAAGCCGTTGATCCGGGCCGAGGCCACATTACTCGGGATCGAATTCGCGCCGAAGATGATCGCGTCACGTAGGTCAGTACGGTAGATCGAAGCTTCCAGGCGACTGTCTTCGCTCAATTGGCTGCGCCACTGCAGCTCATAGCTTTTCGAGCGCTCAGGCTTGAGGTCCGGGTTACTGTACTGCGGGTAATACAGGTCGTTGAACGTCGGGGCGCGGAAGCCTTCGCTGTAGGACAGCAGCAGGTCGTTGTCCGGGTTGACCGGCAGGGTCAGGCTGCCGCTCCAGGTATTCTGCCCACCGAACTGCTGGTTCTGATCGCGACGCAAGCCCAGCTCAGTGGAAAACCAGTCACCCTTGAAACGGTGCTGGATAAAAGCTGCGCGGTTCCAACGGCTGTCTTCGTCGAAGTTGGTGCTGCCATGAACGCGGTCCTGGTACCAGTCGGCGCCGACCATCAGGCTGTTTTGCTCATCGAACGTCAGGTCGTTCTGCCAGCTGGCTGAATCGCGATAGGTGTTGAACTCGCTGCTGTCGCTGCTGAGTTTGTCGCGCTTCTTGTCGCGGTTTTCGCTATGGCCAAGTTCAAGGCGCGAGTACCAGTGCTCGTTGAGCTGTGCGCCCAGGTAACTGCCCAGGCTACTGACTGTGTAGTCGGTGTAGGGGGCCTGACCAAAACTCTGGAAGGTGTCCATGTCGAAGCGCCCGTACGGGTTGTCGTACTCGCTACGGCCGCGGCTGTCGAGCAGGTTGAGGCCGGCTTCAACGTTGTCACTGAAATTGTGGCTGAGGCTCAGGTTGAACGACTTGTTGCGGTAGGCGTCATGGTCGCCATCGCTGGGGTAAGAGGTATGGCTCCAGTCGATACCGGCGCTTTCATCGAGGCTGGCGCCGAGATTGAAGCGAGTGTCCTGATCGCCGCCGGACAGCCCGAGGCTGCGCTGCCAGGTCTGATTGCTACCAGCCGCCAGGCGCAGGCGTGGCTGCAAGCCCTGTTGGGCACTGCGGCGGGTGAAAATCTGGATGACGCCGCCAATCGCGTCGCTGCCGTAGACTGCCGAGCGTGAGCCGCGCAGCACTTCAACGCGCTCGATCTGGTCGACATTGAGAAACTGCAGACCACTGTCACCGGAGGTGGCATTGGCAATGCGCACGCCGTCCACCAGCACCAGGCTTTGTGCCGTCTTGCTGCCGCGGATGTAGATGCCGGGCACGCTGCCACGTCCACCGGTAGGTGCGACCTGAACCCCCGGCACGCGGGTCAGCAGGTCAGTGACGCTGGAGGGCTGCAGGCGATCGATGTCGTCGCGGGTGAATACCGTGTTGGCGGCACTGGTTTGCGTGCGGTCTTCAACCTGGCGGTTGGCGCTGATCAAGGTGTTGGGCAGCTTCAGGGCGCTGTCGCGATCGATGGGGTCGGCCAGCAGAGAGGTAGGCAGGCAGAACAGCAGCGGGGTAAGGCGATAGAGCTTCATGGGCAGTTCCATTGCTATCGCGGGGCAAGCCCGCTCCCACAGCAATCTGGTGGGAGCGGGCTTGCCCCGCGATTAGGCCTCAAAGACCGAGCAGTTGCATCCGCTGACGCACCGACGCTTCGATACCGGCAACATCCAGCCCGCACTCGGCCAGCATCTGCGCAGGCTTGGCATGCTCGACATAGACATCCGGCAAGCCCAGATGCAGCACTGGCTTGAGCACGGCTTCGCGGGCGAGGAACTCGCTGACGGCAGCGCCAGCGCCACCCATGATGGCGTTTTCTTCGATGGTCACCAGCAGCTCATGGCTGGCTGCCATTTCGCGTACCAGGGTTTCATCCAGGGGTTTGACGAAGCGCATGTCGACGACGGTGGCATCGAGGCTTTCGGCAACCTTGAAGGCTTCGGCAAGCTGTACGCCGAACACCAGCAGGGCAACCTTGCTGCCTTGGCGGCGAACGATGCCTTTACCGATTTCCAGTGGTTCGAGGTTGCTCTCGATGGCCGCGTTCGGGCCGCTGCCACGCGGGTAGCGCACGGCCGCAGGGCCGTTATACAGGTGACCGGTGCTGAGCATCTTGCGCAGCTCGTTCTCGTCGCTCGGGGTCATCACCAGCATGCCGGGGATGCAGCGCAAGAACGACAGGTCGAAACTACCGGCGTGCGTCGGGCCGTCTTCACCGACCAGGCCTGCACGGTCGATGGCGAACAGCACGTCGAGGTTCTGCACGGCGACGTCATGGATCAGCTGATCGTAGGCGCGCTGCAGGAACGTCGAGTAGATCGCTACCACTGGCTTGGCACCTTCACAGGCCATGCCGGCGGCCAGGGTCACCGCGTGTTGCTCAGCGATGGCGACGTCGAAGTAGCGCTCGGGATAGCGTTCGCTGAACGCCACCAGGTCAGAGCCTTCCTTCATCGCCGGGGTGATGCCGACCAGACGCTGATCCGCCGCGGCCATGTCGCACAGCCACTGGCCGAACACCGCCGAGTACTTCGGACCGCCAGCCTTTTTCGGCGCGGCCGCCGGTGCATCGACAGGCTCAAGCTTGGTGATGGCGTGATAGCCGATCGGGTCGACTTCAGCCGGAGCGAAACCTTTACCCTTTTTCGTCACCACGTGCAGGAACTGCGGCCCCTTGAGGTCGCGCATGTTACGCAGGGTAGTGATCAGGGTTGGCAGGTCGTGACCGTCGATCGGGCCGATATAGTTCCAGCCCAGCTCTTCGAACAGGGTGCCAGGCACCAGCATGCCCTTGGCATACTCTTCGGTGCGGCGAGCGATTTCCCAGGCGCCGGGCAGACGCGAGAGCACTTTTTTGCTGCCTTCGCGCATGCTCGAATAGGTGCGGCTGGAGAGGATCTTGGCCAGGTAGTTGGACAAACCACCGACATTGCGCGAGATCGACATGTCGTTGTCGTTGAGGATCACCAGCATGTCGGCGTCGACTTCCTGGGCGTGGTTCAACGCCTCGAAGGCCATGCCGGCAGTCAGCGCGCCATCGCCGATGACGGCGATCGACTTGCGCGGATCATTCTGCAGGCGGGCGGCAATGGCCATGCCCAGCGCTGCGCTGATCGAGGTGCTGGAGTGACCGACGCCAAAGGTGTCGTACTCGCTCTCGGCGCGACGCGGGAAGGCGGCCAGGCCGTCCTTCTGGCGCAGGGTATTCATGCGCTGGCGGCGACCGGTGAGGATCTTGTGCGGATACGCCTGGTGACCCACGTCCCACACCAGCCGGTCGTCCGGGGTGTCGAAAACGTAGTGCAGGGCAATCGTCAGCTCGATAACGCCCAGGCCGGCACCGAAATGCCCGCCGGTTTGACCAACGGTATAGAGCAGCTCCTGGCGCAGTTCGTCAGCCAGGTTCTCCAGGTCGGCTTCAGCCAGCCGGCGCAGGCCGGCGGGCGTATCGGCACGGTCGAGCAGCGGCGTGACCGGGCGTTCGCGGGGGATCTCTTGAAACGTCGTGGGCATCAGGCGAATCGTTATAGATATGAAGTGGCGGCAGTTTACCTTATTGCGGTATTGGCTGCCCATTTGCGCTAATCGCGGGGCAAGCCCGCTCCCACCGGAATGCCGTGGGAGCGGGCTTTCCCCGCGATGCGATCAGCGTTTAGTTACGGCGCTCAACGATATAACGGGCTAATTCGCGCAACGGCTCGGCCGCTGCGTCGAAAGGCCGCAGGGCTTCCAGCGCCTGGTCGCGCAGCTCCAGGGCATAGGCCTTGGCAGCGTCCAGCCCGAGCAGGGCCGGGTAGGTCGGTTTGTCGCGGGCGATATCGGCACCCTGGCGTTTGCCCAGGGTTTCGGTGTCGCTTTCAACATCGAGAATATCGTCCTGCACCTGGAACGCCAGGCCGATAGCCCGGGCGTAGGTCTGCAGGGCGTTGAGCTGGGTCTGGTCGGCGCGAGCGCTGGCCAGGGCGCCAAGCCTGACGCTGGCTTCGATCAACGCGCCGGTCTTGTGCCGGTGCATGAACTCAAGCGCCGCTTGATCAAGCTTGAGGCCCACCGAGCCGAGGTCGATGGCCTGACCGCCGACCATGCCGGCCGGACCTGCGGCCAGAGCCAGGGTCTGGACCATGGCCAGGCGGACGCTGTCAGCCTGGGGGCTCAATTGCGGATCGAGCAGGGCGTTGAACGCCAGACTCTGCAAGCCGTCGCCGGCGAGAATCGCGCAGGCTTCGTCATAGGCCTTGTGGGTAGTCGGCTGACCACGGCGCAGGTCGTCATCGTCCATGGCCGGCAGGTCGTCGTGCACCAGCGAGTAGGCATGGATCAGCTCGACGGCGCAGGCGGCGCCGTTGGCTTGTTCGGGGACAACGCCAAGAGCTTCGCAGGCCGCGTAGGTGAGCAGCGGACGCACACGCTTGCCGCCGTTCATCACGCTGTAGCGCATGGCGGCGTAGAGGCGGGTCAGCTCTACCGAAGGCGGGACGAACAACTGTTCGAGGGCGGCATCGACGCGTGCCTGGCAGCTGGCCTGGTAGTGGGCAATCATTCTGCCTGTTCCGCGTCGAAAGGTTCGGCCTTCAGTTCGCCGTCGCGCTCCAGCAGTACCTGGACTTTCTGCTCGGCCTGGACCAGAGCGCTCTGACAATCGCGGGTCAGGCTGATGCCCTGTTCGAAGGCGGTCAGCGAGTCTTCCAGCGACAGCTCACCGTTCTCCAGGCGCTCGACCAGAGCTTGCAGGTCGGCGAGGGATTGCTCGAAATCAATAGAGGCTTTTTTTCGGGCCATGGCGGCTGTCTCGGTGGCGGTATAAACGGCGCGACACTAGCAGAGCGGGGCGGGGGGAGCAAATCGATAGGGCGGATCTTTCGTCGCATTCTGTTGCATAAAGACCGGCGGTTAAGCCTTGATTTTCCTGCAAGGCTCGCATTGTGGGGGGTTGTGGCTCTCTGCCATAATCGCGACCGCTTTATCTCGCGGGATTCACGCCGGTGGGCCGCTTTTTTCTGACGTTACGTAATGGACTACGTTGTGAGCTTCCTTTCGATCGAGTTTGGCCTCAGCTTCACCCTGTTCTTCCTTATTTACTGGAGTTTGTGCTGGAACCTGCGCCTGCAGAACTTGCTGCTGCTGGCAGCCAGTTACGGCCTGGTGGCCAGTTTCAGCCTCTCTTCCCTGTATGTGCTGCTCGGCTATAGCGCGCTGGTGTATCTGCTGGGCTTGCTCGGTGAACGTTATCCGGGGCGGCGCTTCAGCTATCTGCTGGTAGGGCTGTTGGTGCTGGGCAGCTTCTATCTGTTCAAGTACCAGGAGTTCTTTGTCGGTGGCGTGCAGGGCGCGCTGACAAGTGCCGGCATTGATGTATCGCTGCCGGTACTGCAAGTGCTGGTGCCGATCGGCTTATCGTTCTACGCCTTTCACTCGGTCAGCTACCTGGTATCGATCAATCGCCGCGAGATGCCTTCAGCGAGCCTGCCGGATCTGGCCCTGTACCTGGCATTCTTTCCCAGCCTGATCGCCGGCCCCGTCAACCGCGCCGCCCATATGTTGCCGCAGATCCGCCCGCAGGCCATGCGCCAGGTGCTGGAGCCGCAGCGGGCGCTGGGGCTGATTGCCCTGGCGGTGGTCAAGCTGTTTTTCTGCAGTGCCTGGCTGGCCAGTCAATGGGTCGACCCGGTGTTCGAAACGCCTGGCAGCTACTCGCCGGAACAGATCCTGCTGAGCGTCTATGGCTACAGTTTTCTGATCTATTTCAACTTCAGTGGCTACACCAACCTGGTGACCGGCATTGCTCTGCTGCTCGGCTTCCGTCTGCCAGAGAACTTCAACGCGCCTTATGCCGCACACAACCTCAAGGAATTCTGGGCGCGCTGGCACATCAGCCTGTCACTGTTCATTCGCGACTACGTGTACATCCCGCTGGGTGGCAATCGCCGGGGCGTATGGCGCGGCAATCTGAACATGCTGCTGGCCATGCTGATTTCCGGCCTGTGGCATGGGGCGAGCCTCAATTTCATCATTTGGGGCGCGCTGCACGGTATCGGCCTGGCCTTGTACAAGGCGTCTACTTACCTCTTGCCGCAACCGATGCGCTGGCCTGGGGCGGGGCTGGCAGCGCGCCTGCTGACGTTCCATTACGTGGCCTTTGCCTGGATCTTTTTCCGAAGCGCGAGCCTGGACGAAGCCATGGACATGCTCGCCGGTCTCGGCGGCTTGAGTCTGGATGGCCTGTTCTCGTCGACCGGCTGGCTGTTGCTGGCCAGCGTGCTGTATGTGGCGGTGTACCCGCAGCTGCTCGCCTTGCTGCGCAAATTCTTTACTGCGACGAGCCGTTTGCCCTGGCAGTTCTATCCGATTCCGCTCGGGGTGTTCGTGTCGCTGGTTATCTTTGCTTCGCAGTCGGGCGTGCCGGGGTTCATCTATGCAAGCTTTTAACGCCGGCCAACTGTTGCGCGTGCAACTGAATGCGGCCAAAGCCTTCTACGCTATCGTGCTGACCACTGCGCTGCTGTTCTGGCTGAATCAGGACTCGATCAGCTTGTACTGCCAGCAGAAGTACCATCAAAGCTGCGAATTGCCCGTGCTTGGGCAAAGCCCGGCGTGGCGCTTGGGTGGCGAGCTGACCCAGGCCCTGGGCGCAGCCCGCGACAGCTTTGTCGCCAGCCTGGAGCAAAGCCGCACGGCTGTGGCGCAGGTCGATACCGTCGAGCTACCCGCGTCGATACCGGTGGTTTCAGTGAATCTGGATGCCCCCCATACCGCACCACCGGTGGTGGCGAGCAAGCCGGTCGCGGTCAAGGTGGCTGCCCCGACGCAGGCCGCAGCACCGGTCGAGCCTGCCGCAGCCATTGCCCCAAGCCCGTTGCCGACTGCCACCGTGGTCTCCCTGGCGGCGGGCGACGAGGTATTTCTGGTGGGCGACTCCCTGATGCAAGGCGTTGCGCCGCACCTGGCCAACAGCCTGCGCAAGCGCTACCAGATCAAGAGCGTCAACCTCAGCCGACAGAGCACCGGGCTGGCGTATCCAGGGTTCTTCAACTGGCCGCGAACGGTGGCGCAAACCCTGGACAGCTCACCGAACATCCGCCTGATGGTGATCTTCCTCGGTCCCAATGACCCCTGGGACATGCCCCAGGGCAAGGGCAAGCCGTTCTTGCGCTTCAAGTCACCGGACTGGGAAGCGGCCTACCGCCAGCGCATCGATGCGATTCTGGAACAGGCGCGTGAGCACCAGGTTCAAGTGATCTGGGTCGGGCCGCCGAACATGCAGAAGCCGCGACTCTCCACGGCCATGGCCTACCTCAGTGGCCTGTACCAGGAGCAAGCCGGGCTGTACCGGCAACATTACCTTTCGGCCAACCCGGTGCTGGGTTACCAGGACGACGAGTTCTCCTATACCTTGCAGAACAGCCAAGGCAAACGGGTCAAGACCCGGGTCGATGACGGTATTCATTTCACAATCACCGGACAGAAGCTGATCGCCGAACAGATCTTGTCGATGATCGCCTTTCCGGGCCTTACGGTAACGGGACACTGATGCGCCGACTGCACAATATTCTGGGCTTGATCCTGCTGATCTGTGCGCTGCCGGGCTGCAGTCCGGTGGCGGCAGTCAACACTGCGGCGCAGCCGGTCAATGCGCCAGCCAAACAAGCTTCCAGCCAGAGCAACGGCAATTTCAGCGTACTGGCCAACAAGTTCAAGAGCGCCAGTCGTGCGGCGGTCACAGTTGTGCAGTTTGGCGATTCGCACACCGCCGCCGACCTCTTCAGCGGCGAGATGCGCCGCTTGCTGCAGGCGCGGTATGGCGATGGCGGCATTGGCCTGGTGTCTGCCACACCGGTGCCCGGCACGCGTTATGACCAGGTCATCCTCAAGACCGCCCAGCGCCAATGGCAGTTGGTGTCGGCACGCAATCAGCAGAGCACGCAGTTTCCCCTCGGCGGCTATCTGTCGGTGCCCTTGGTGGCCAAGCCCAGTGTGCGTATCGAGGCGCGTCAGCCCAGTGCCCAGCGCTACCGGGTATCGGCCTTGTACCAGGCACAGGAGAGCACCAGCCTGCTGCTGCGCGACCCCCGTGGCCAGAACCGTCGGCTGCTGGCTGCTACCGCTGGGCAATGGCGCTTCGGCCCGGTGGTGAACAATCTCGGCCTGCCACTGGACCTGACCCTCGACAGCCGCCCCGGTACCGTCCTCGGCGGCTGGTACCTGCAGGGGCAGAAGAACGCGGGTGTGATCTACTCGGCTCTGGGCATCAATGGCGCCCGGCTTGAGGTGCAAGACAAATGGCAGCCCGGCTGGCAAGACAGCCTCAAGGCCCTGCGCCCGGACCTGGTGATCCTCGCCTACGGCACCAACGAAGCCTTCGACGATACCCTTGACCTGAATCTCTACCAGACCCAGTTAAAGCAGACCCTGGAGCGCCTGCGCCGCGACCTGCCACGGGCAGTGGTGTTGATCGTCGGTCCGCCGGACTCGATCAAGCAGCGCAAGGCGCGCAGCTGTGCGGCGCGTCAGCCTCAGCAACTGGCAGCGGTCATCCGTATTCAGCGTGAGGCCGCCAGGCAAGCCAACGCCCTGTTCTGGGACTGGCAGGCTTTTATGGGCGGGCAGTGTTCGATTGTCGCCTGGCAGGCGCAAGGTCTGGCCCGCGGCGATCTGGTGCACCTGAGCGCTGACGGCTACCGCAAGAGCGCGGCCGCACTGCATGACTATCTGCGTGCGCAGCTGAAGTTGAAGTAAGGGCGGGAAAAGGAGAGGCGGGGACAACTCCGGGTTGGCTTGCGGCGCCCCATGGAGTTGTCTCCCCGGCCCTCGAAAGAAGAGGCCAATCCAGATACCCGAAGGCACCTGCTCAGCATGTGCCGACCGGCTCCCAGCCAGTCGCGATTCGGTCCTCTGAATACACCTTAGTAGCTGTCTGGTGTACTGTAAATTTTTCTGCACGCATTGTGTTTCTGGTTGTAAATACATCTGCGTCAACACCAGAGGTGTGACATGAACCTGCTCGAAGTGGCCGGTGGCAAACCGATCAAACTCTGGACCGAGGGCGTGCCGGTGGAAGACGAGGCCCGCCGGCAACTGATCAACACGGCGAAGATGCCATTCATCTTCAAACACCTCGCAGTCATGCCCGATGTGCACCTGGGCAAGGGCTCGACCATCGGCAGTGTCATCCCCACTCTCGGCGCGATTATCCCCGCGGCTGTCGGTGTGGATATCGGCTGTGGCATGATCGCCGCGCGCACTTCGCTGGTTGCCGCGGACCTGCCTGACAACCTGCACCGGCTGCGCAGTGCCATCGAAAAGGCCGTGCCCCACGGCAAGACTTTCGGTCGCCATGACCAGGGCGCCTGGGACACTGTTCCCGCGCAAGCCGACCATGCCTGGAAGGATCTGGCGGCGCGCTTCAGGTCGATCACCGGCAAATACCCACGGCTGGATAAAACCAACAACCGTCAGCACCTGGGCACCCTCGGCGGCGGTAACCATTTCATCGAAGTCTGCCTGGATGAAACCGACCGCGTCTGGTTCATGCTGCACAGTGGTTCGCGCGGAGTCGGCAACGCCATTGGCAACCTGTTCATCGAACTGGCCCAGGCCGACATGCGCCAGCACATCGCCAACCTGCCGGATAAAGACCTGGCGTACTTCGAAGAAGGCAGCCGCCACTTTGCCGACTATGTCGAAGCGGTCGAATGGGCCCAGGACTTTGCCCGGCAGAACCGTGCCTTGATGATGCACGCAGTGATTGCAGCGGCCCGTCAGGTACTCGGACGACCCTTCGAGGCCAGCCTGGAAGGGGTCAACTGTCACCACAATTATGTGCAGCGCGAACGCCACTTCGGCCAGGACATCCTGGTAACCCGCAAGGGCGCGGTATCCGCACAGAAAGGCGAGCTGGGCATCATCCCCGGCTCCATGGGCGCGAAGAGTTTTATCGTCCGTGGCCTGGGCAATGAAGATTCCTTTTGCTCATGCAGCCACGGCGCCGGGCGGACCATGAGCCGCACCCAGGCGAAAAAGCAGTTCACCCTGCAGGATCAGGTGCGCGCCACCGCGCATGTCGAATGCCGCAAGGACAAGGACGTGATCGATGAGATTCCCATGGCCTACAAGGACATCGATGCAGTGATGCTGGCGCAAAAGGAGCTGGTGGAGGTGGTGCACACCTTGCGCCAGGTGGTGTGCGTCAAAGGCTGAGGGCGCCCGATCCGCGCTGCAGGTCCTGGGTGGTGTCGATAATGAAGCTGCGCAGCCAGCGGTTGTGCGGGTCGTCGTTGTGCTCCACGTCCCAGACCATGAACACGCGAAAGGCCGGGACGAAAATCGGCACCGGGCTGACGGTCAAACGCGCAATCCGCGCATAGGACAGTGCCGCAAAGGTGGGCAGGGTAGCGATCACGTCGCTGTGCACCAGGGTCGCCAGAGCGCCACTGAAATGGGTGAAGGATGCCGACACGCGCCGGGCGACGCCTTCGCTCTCCAGCAGGTCATCCACGAACCCCCGGCGCCCGTCAAAGGAAATCCGCACATGCTCATGCATGAGGTATTCATCGCGGGTGAGCGGGCTTTTCAGGTTCAATCGTGGTCCGTCGTACAGGCATGAGTAGGACGAAGAAAACAGCACCTGTGAGCTGTAATGCGAAGTCAGTTCCTTGGGTTCGGAGCACAGGACCAGGTCGATGTCGGGGTCGGCTAGCGAGGTTTTCCACAGCGAGCTGTTGCTCTGGTGAAAGGCAAATTTGACCGAAAGCCCACGTGCTTTTGCTTCGTTGACCAGGCGTGGCGACACGTAGCTTTCGATGTCATCCGACAGCGCAATGTTGAACACCCGGGTCGACGATTCGGCAGAAAACTGCGGGCGCTTGTCGACGATGGAGGCCACGGCGCTGAGCGCTTCAGTGACTTTCGGCGCGATCTCCAGCGCCCGGCGGGTCGGCACCATGCCGGTGCTGGTGCGGATGAACAGCTCGTCGTGAAACTGTTCGCGCAGGCGCTTGAGCGAGGAGCTGACCGCGCCTTGCGTGACATGCAGCACCGCCGCCGCACGGGTCACGCTGCGCTCGTTCATCAGGCACTGAAAAACGATGAGCAGGTTGAGGTCGATCCTGCTGATATTAGCAACACTAATCATGGTCATCTCTTGTATTCGTTTGATTAATTTGCCTCGACATTCTTAATCTCGACCCTGTGCTAACACAACAATAATCGGGTGGCCGGGGATGCAAGATTCAATAGTGCAATCGCAACAGGGTGAGCACGCCGTCTCATCAAACGACGCAGCAGAGCTGCGCAAACGGGCTATTGCCGTCGGCATTGGCAACTTCATGGAATGGTTCGACTTTGCCATTTACGGCTACTTCGCCGCAGTGATCGGGCAACTGTTCTTTCCGTCCAGCGCACCGGGCGTTTCGCTGCTGTCGTCGTTGGCGGTGTTTGCCGTGGGCTTCCTGTCGCGGCCCTTGGGCGCCGTGGTACTGGGCCCGATTGGCGACAAGCTGGGACGCCGCGCGGTGTTGATCATCACCGTGTTCGGCATGGGTCTGGCCACCACCCTGATCGGTCTGTTGCCCGGCTACGCCGCCATCGGCATTGCCGCACCGATCCTGTTGATCGCGCTGCGCTTTCTGCAGGGCATGATGGTCGGCGGAGAGTGGTCCAGCGCCGGTATCTACATCGTCGAAAGTGCCCCCGCCAACCGCCGGGCAACCGCCGCCAGCGTGATCACCGGCACTGCGGGCGCGGCATTCCTGTGTGGTACGGCCATCGCCGCGATCATCACCGCGACCCTGTCGGACGCGGACCTCATGGCCTGGGGCTGGCGCGTACCGTTCGTGGCCTCGATCATCATGGCCGGTGTCGCCATGTACATCCGCCGCAAACTGGGTGACACCCCGGTCTACGAGGCGCTGCAACACAAGCGTGCCACCGGTGGGTTGGAGCAGGTGTCGCGAGGGGCCAAACAACGGGCCTTCGTGGTCTCGTTCGCCTTCTCCGCGCTGTTCGGGGTGTCGCTGTACTACTTCATCACCTACGCCAACACCCACCTGACCCAGACCGTAGGCCTGAGCAAATCGACCGCGTTGGTCCTGTGCAGCCTGGCTCTGGTGCTCTACACCCTGTTCAACCCGTTGGTCGGTCGCCTGAGCGATCGCTTCGGCCGTCGTCCGTTTGTACTGACTGCCGCCGCCGGCCTGACCCTGTTGGCGTATCCGGTATTCCTGCTGATGAACACCGGCAGCTTCGCCGCGATCCTGCTGGGACTGGTGATCATGGCGGCGCTGGTGGCGATCACCGCAGTGATGGATGTGGTGCTGCTGGTTGAAGTGTTCCCGGCCTCGATCCGTTCGACCGGTGCCGCCGTTGGCCACAACGTTGCCCTGGCGCTGCTGGCAGGCCCCGGACCGTTCATCGCCGTGGCACTGATCCAGGCCACCCACAACCCGAACATTCCTGCGGCCTACCTGGCAGCGGTGTCGCTGATCTGCTTCATCGTGCTCTGGTTCCTGCTGCCGGAAACCAAAGACCGGGACATCACCCGCGGTTGATGCCGATCCACACATTCATCAAGGGAAGACTCATGATCAAGGTTGCTGTTGTTCAAGCTTCATCCATTCCGTTCGAGCCGCAGCAGAGTGCCGAGAAGGCCGCCGGGCTGATTCGCGATGCCGCAGCGCGCGGCACGGAACTCGCGGTATTCCCCGAAGCATTTCTTGGTGGCTACCCCAAAGGCGCCGCCTTTGGCACCGTCGTCGGCAGCCGTAGTGATGTCGGCCGCGCGCAGTACCTGCGCTATGTCCAGGGTGCCGTCAGCCTCGACGGTCCGGAGCTGGCCAAGCTCTGTGAAGTGGTCAATGAAACCGGCGTCCATGTGGTCATGGGCATCATCGAACGCCTGGGCCGGACTCTGTATTGCACCGCCGTTACCCTGGCACCGGGCAAGGGCGTGGCAGGCTTCCATCGCAAGCTGATGCCGACTGGCCAGGAACGCATCATCTGGGGCTTCGGCGACGGCTCGAGCATCGCCCCGGTAGACACCCCGTTCGGCAAGCTCGGCACGGTGATCTGCTGGGAAAACTACATGCCCGCACTGCGCCAGGCGATGTATGCCCAGGGCACTGAAATCTACTGTGCGCCGACCGCTGACGACCGTCCGACCTGGGCGGCGTCCATGGTCCATATCGCTCTGGAAGGGCGCGTACCGGTGCTCTCGGCATGCCAGGCGATCACCCTCGGCGAGTACCCGGCAGCCTACCGGGAAGACTTTGGCCTGGAGGCGGTAGAAGGGGACTACATCATGCACGGCGGCAGCATGATCGTCAGTGCTACCGGGCAGGTGCTGGCCGGGCCGGTGTTTGATCAGGAGACGATTCTGTATGCCGAGATCGACTTGACCGTGGGGCAGGCCAGTAACCTCGACTTCGACGTGTGCGGGCATTACGCGCGACCGGATGTGTTTACCCTGAAGGTCAATACGGCGGCGCTTAAGCCGGTGGTGTTTGACGCGGATTGACAGCGCCAAATCGCGCTTGCGCCCAGCGTTAAACGCCTCGTCTGCCACAATAGATTGAGTTCCAGCGCTACAAGGCGCTGGACGGGTCTATTGTCGAGCCGCCGATGAGTGCCGTCGTACGCAAACGAAATAGCCATAGCCCTCTGAGGTCGATCAAACGCCTGTTGGTCGCCGTTGTTTTGCTGCATGCGCCGTTTCAGGCCAGCCTGGGTGCGCAGAGCAGTGGCTTGCCCGCGCACCTTGTGGTTGCGGTGGTCGAGGACGCCGAGCCGCTGGAAGGCGTCGAGGATGGTCGACTGGCGGGCTTCAGTGGCGAGCTGCTGAGCAAGTTGCTGGCAAAATCCGGGGTGGCGCTGGAGGCGCGGCCGCTGCCTCGGCGTGATGTCGCCATGCGTGCAGCGTGCGACGGCGAGGTGGACCTGGTGATGGGCGCGGTACCCTTTCCAGAGTATGCGCACTGTCTGGTCTACTCGGCCGGTTACCTCGAACGCAATGCGCTGGTTATCGCACGCATGGGCGATGAACGGGCGTTGGCGCCAGGATTTCTTGACCGTGCAACTGTCATTACCGAAAGCGGGGCGCCGTGGGGCCGCGAGCTGAAGGCGCAATTTCCTGACATTCAACTGATCGAAGTGGATTCGGTGCGCCAAGCGATGGCCACGCTCGCGGCGGGCAACGGCGATGTATTCATTGGTGCCGCGGCGCGGCTCAACCGGGTGTTGCGCGAGCCGGGCAATGAGCGCTTACACAGCTTGCGGCGACTCGATCTGGGGCACACCGCTTATCGTTTCGCCGCACCGGTTAACCGCAGCGGGACAATCCGCGAACTGGATCGCCGGCTGGCATTGTTGCCGGAAGTGGAGCTTGAGCGACTACGGGACGACTGGTTACTCGATGACCAGGATGCCAGTGCCAGCAGCCTGGCGTTGTCAGCCAAAGAGCATGAGGTACTGAGTGCGCAGAAAACCATTCGCTACACGGTGACTTCGGTCAGCCAGCCGCCCTTCGCCACAGAGGATTCGCGAGGTGTACCGAGCGGGCTGACCATCGACTATCTGACTTACCTGGGAAGGTTGCTCGACATCGATTTAACCTATGTGCCTACGGTTAGCCTGGAGCAAGCGCTGACGCGGGTACAACAGGGCAAGATCGATCTGATCGCCGGCTCGCTCGGCAAGCGCGATCTGCTCGCCACCCCGCTGCTACCTGCCGGAACCTACGCCACGGCGCCGTTGGTCATCGTCACCGCAACCAGCGCGCCTTATATCAGCACGCTGGACGGTGTTCGGGGTAAGCGGGTGGCAGTGGTAGACAGTGATCCGTTAACACCGGCGATACGTATCAACTTGCCGGTGACGCACCTGGTGACAGTCGACGACATGCGCCAGGGACTCGACTTGGTCAGGGCCAACGGTGCGGACGCGATGATCGGTAATCTGACCAGCATGGATGCCCTGGTACGCGGACAGTATGGCGGCGATCTGAGAATTGGCGGGGCGGTCGGATTCGACGAGAAGTTCGGCCTGTGGGGGCCTGTCAGATTGGCGCCGTTACTGGCCATCCTCGAACGTGCACTGGCGGCAATACCTGAGCTTGAGCGCAATCGCATCGAGCGTCGCTGGACGCTGGTCGGCTACCAGTTCGACACACCATGGACAGTGCTGCTGGCACGCTACTGGTCGTTGATACTGCTGGGCAGCCTGGCGCTGCTGGCGCTGGTTGTCAGCCATCTGCGCCTGCGCCAGCACGTGCGTCATCGCCGCGAGAGCGAGGCACGCCTTGAGCACGAGCTGGCCTTGAAAGAGGCGCTGCTGGCGTGTCTGCCGGAACCGATCGCGGCCAAGGATGCCGAGCTGCGCTACGTCGCCCTCAACCCTGCGTTTGAGAAATTCTTTGGCGTGCGCAAGGAGGACTATCTCGGTTCGACGTTACGCCCCAGGCCACTTCCCAATGCATCAATCGAAGCCCTGGCAACGCTGCAGGACGAGGCACTGGGCGCGATGGAGGCTCGTCATCTGCTGCTGCCCCTGGAAAATGCGACGGGGCAGTTGCGCACTGTGATTGCCTGGGCCGTACCGTTCAGAAACAGGGATGGCAGCGGCGGCGGCGTAGTGACGATGTATCTCGATGTCACCGACATTCACGAAGCCCGCCAGCGCGCACGTTTGGTCGAACTGCGACTGAGGGATGTCACCGAAAGTCTTCCGGCGGTGGTGCTGCAGATTCGCTGTGCGCCGGGTCAACCCTGGGAACTTACCTATCTTGCCGGTAATGCCGAGGAGACTTTCGGCGCAAAGGCGCCCCCGCTGATGCATGACCTGAACATCGCCAGCCGCTTGTTGGAGCGGGATGACTTTCTGCGCATACGCGAAGCACTGGCCCAGGCCGGCGATGTACCGGCACCGATAGAGCTGGAATTGAAACTGTCCAAAGACCTGGGCGAGCGCTGGGCGCAGTTCCGTGCCATGCCCAGGCGCGAAGGGGACTTCACGGTATGGAGCGGGGTGTTTTCCGATGTGACCGGCAAGCACCAGCAAGCGGAAGCGCTGCTGGTGGCGAAGGAAGGCGCCGAAGCGGCGCTGCGCACCAAGGAAGGCTTCCTGGCGATGATGAGCCACGAGATTCGCACGCCGATGAATGGCGTGCTGGGTCTGGTCGAACTGCTGCAGAACACTGACCTTTCGGTGGAGCAGCACCGCATGCTGGCCCTTGCCCAGGAGTCGGGGCTGGCGCTGGCACAGATCCTTGACGATATCCTCGACTACGCCAAAATCGAGGCCGGACGTCTGAGCATCATGCGCGCGCCGCTGGATCTGCGCGAACTGCTCGACAGCGTGATGAGCCTGCTGCTGCCCCAGGCTCACGATAAAGGCTTGCAACTGCGCCAGACCGTCGGCGCCGATGTGCCGGCGATGATCCTCGCCGACGGCATCCGGGTCCGGCAGATCCTGCTCAACCTGTTCGGCAATGCGATCAAATTCACCGAACAGGGTAGCGTGACACTGCACGCCAGCGTTGAATCGAACGGTGACGATTCTGCCGTCCTGGTGGTGACGGTCGCGGATACCGGTATCGGTATTCCCAAAGACGACATTCAGCGGCTCTTTGCTCCCTTCGTGCAGAGCGAGCGCAGTTCAACGCGGCGCTTCGGCGGCACCGGCCTGGGGCTGTCGATCTCGCGGCGGCTGGCACAGATGATGGATGGCCAGTTGACCCTGGAGAGCGAGGAGGGTGTTGGCACCACCGCCTTTTTACGGGTTCCCTGCTCGGTGCTGGATACCGACTACGAGTTACCGTTGCTCAAGGGGCGTGCGGTGGTGATCCGCGTGCGCGGTGCGGTGGCCCGTGAAGCCCTGGCAGCCCACGCCAGGGTTGCGGGTATGCAGGTGCTGGATGACGACAGTAGCTCGCCGATCGACGCCATTCATTTCGTCGACATGGACCATCCCGAAGATGCTGGTGATGCCCGGCAGGTCATTCTGGTTAGCGCGGTGCCCAAGCAGCTGGGCTTCCGTGCCTATGCCGGAACGGTCCGCCTGAGTACCAATCCGCTGCGCTGGACAGCCTTTCTCGGTGCCCTTGAGGCGTTGCTGGAAGAACAGTCGAAAGCGAAGGAACAGGTCAAACCTGGGGTGCCGGAAGCACAATCGGCTGCTGCCCTGGCGCGACGAAAAGTACTGGTAGCCGAAGACCATCCGATCAACCGCGAGGTGATCCAGCAGCAACTGCAGTTGCTTGGCTATGTCGCAACCGTGGTCGTCAATGGCGAGCAAGCGCTGCGTGCGCTGGAAACCGAGACGTTCGACATGGTCATCACCGACTGCCACATGCCGGTGCTGGATGGTTTCGACCTGACGCGGGCGATTCGCGCCAGCCCACGTAACGACCTGAGCAGTATCCCGGTGGTCGGTGTCACGGCGACCACGGTCCGCGAGGAGCTGCTGCGTTGCTTCGAAGTCGGCATGAATACCTACGTGCTCAAACCGACTACGCTGGCGTCGTTGCAGAAAGCGCTTTCGGAGGTTGCCGAAGAACTGGCTGACGCCAGCGAAGAGGTCGAGGCGAATGCCCCTGTGACCGATCTGGCCAGTGCCTGCGAATCCTTCGATCCCGCACAAATAGACGCTGGAGCAATACAGGCATTTCTGAGCAGCTTGCTGGCGAACGTAAAAATGCGCCAGGACTACTGGAAATCCCTGCGTGATGACCGCCAAGCCTTGTGTGCTTGCCTGGAGAATGGCTCCAACGATGATTTGCGCGCCTGGTGTCATCGCTCGAAAGGGGCGTTGTCCCTGTTCGGCCAGCCCTGTATCGACCAATTGATGGACCAGTTCCACCGTCTCGTGGCCCAGGCGCCAGCCCCCGCTACCGTCAAAGCCGCCGCCGGCGGCATTTTGCGTATGTACGATCAGCTCTTTTCTATACTTGATAGCTAAGCTCAGGTATGTCCAAACCCTCCAGATTGACTGTTCACGCTCTGGTCATTCATTGCATGAGGCAGAAGAGATGACAATTCGGGTAATTCTGGCCGACGATCACCCCGCCATCCTTCTGGGTGTACGGCATACGTTAAATGCGGCCGGGGGGATATCCGTAGTGGCAGAGGCATCGGACCCGAAAGTCCTGATGGAGAAGCTGCAAAGCGTGCCGTGCGACGTGCTGGTGACGGATTTCTCCATGCCGTGCGAAGAAAAGCCGGATGGCCTGGTGATGCTCAACAGCATTCACAGCAAGTTCCCGACGGTGCGTGTGGTGGTGCTGACCATGCTTGAGAACCAGGGGCTGCTCAACAGCATGGCGCATGCCGGCGCGCTGGCGATCCTCAACAAACGCTATGAGCTGAGCGTACTCCCCGAAGCCATTGTTGCCGCCTTCCAAGGGCGCCATTACCGCGTCGCGGCTGCGCAGTTGAACCCCAGCCGCCCCGGGGCCGAAGCGCCTGACGGGATACTCGATCACGCACTGAGCTCGCGCGAGTTGGAAGTGGTGCGTTTGTATGTCGGTGGCATGACCTTGACCGAGGTCGCCTTGCACCTGCATCGCAGCATCAAGACCATCAGTACCCAGAAGCAAAGCGCCATGCGCAAGCTTGGGCTGACGAATGACGCGGAGCTCTATGACTATGCGATGAAGCAGGGATTGCGTGCTTGAACGGCCAGGGCTGAGGCTAACAGTGCATGTTGTCGATAAACGTCTGTTTTCCACCTCGAATAGCCGCTGAATCAGAAGATTCCTATATTTGTTTTTTCTACTTGTTATATAGGTTTGGCTGTTTGCTGTGCGCTATGAATCAGAAGATTCTTATATAAATTTCTATTTAAATAAGTCTATAACAACTCTCTTCTCGTATATTCTCTTAATCAGAGAATTCTTATATAAGCACCCGTGCTCCCTCTCTATAGTTGCATCATCCGGTTTGGGATGGATTTAATACAGCGCAGGTCCCTCCAAGGTGCAGCTCCCACGTCTGGGCTTCTGCTGCACTGAAGTTCGAAACCACGATCTGTATAGGTGTGGCACATTTGGCTCTCGTATTTGACGACGCTGTCTTTAACGTTTGACCTGCACTTATAAAGTGCCTTTGTCTAAGTATTTGACAGCACGTTCGCAACGAACTCATACGCCAAGTTCGACGAAGTACCAAGTCTTCAGCACTGCTGGCCACCAACTCCCATTAACCGCTCTGACAACTGATGGCACCTCGTCGAGGTGCAACGGAGCAACTTATGAACAAGTGTTATCGTTTGGTGTGGAATTCGACCCTTCAGGCTTGGACAGTTGCGTGTGAGTTCGCCAAGGCAAAGGGCAAGGCTGGTAGAGGCCTTGCGCTCAAGGCCCTGGTCAGTACTGGCATATTGATCGGAGCGATGGCGGGCGTCGAACCGGCCAATGCCTGGGTTGCGGAGACAGGTACCAGTAGCCCTGCGCTGGATGGCGGCATTGCCAGCAACACCTCCATCAATGGTGGCATTGCGATCGCCACCATGAACGCCATCGCCATGGGGCCCAATGCAACAGCGAGTGGCATCAATGCCTTCGCGGCGGGTATCGGTTCGCTGGCCAGCGGCCGCAGTTCCTATGCCATGGGCGAGGGTGCGCAATCCACAAACACTGACACCATTGCTTTGGGGCACAACGCAGTCGCCAAGAGCGCCAACTCGGCGCACAGCGACATGATCGCCATCGGCCTGAATGCCAACGCGTCGAGCGACCATGCAATAGCCATTGGTACCGCTGCTATCGCGCAGAATTCCAACTCGCTGGCGGTGGGTGCGAACGCCACGGCGAGCGGCGATGCCTCTTCTGCATTTGGCCATAACGCCACCGCCAGCGGCTCCTCCAGCACTGCGCTGGGTCTGGGTTCCACTGCCTCCAAAGGCAGCTCGGTGGCTATTGGTTACCAGTCCAATTCCGCCGCCGACAACTCGTCAGCGATCGGCTATCAGGCCGTTACCTCGGCAACCAGCTCGATTGCCTTCGGTACCAGTGCGAAGGCCCAGACCGGCGCCACCAACGCCATTGCCATTGGTAACGCCGCCTTGGCTTCGACCGGCGCTATCAACGCCATCGCCCTGGGTAACAGTGCGACCTCTGCAGCAACTGGCGCAATGGCCATGGGCAGCAAGTCGCAGGCGAGCGCCACTAATGCCTTGGCTGCGGGTGTCAACGCCCAAGCCGCAACGGCCAGTTCGATTGCAATGGGTTTGAACGCGAAGGTCGACGGTACTGGTACTGATGCCGTTGCCATTGGTAACGGTGCAAACGTCTCGTCGAATGCTGCTGGCTTTGTTGCCATTGGCTCCGGAGCCAGCGCCAAGGGTAACGTCGGTGCAGTGGCAATTGGCCGTAGTACCTTGGTTTGGACCGGCGCTGTGGCAATAGGTGATCAGGCACAGGCGTACAACAATGATGCTGTTTCCATTGGCTCTCGCTCCAGCGCTTCCGGAGGCACCGATACGGTTGCGCTCGGCACTTCGGCAATCGCAGGCTCGCATGGCTCGATGTCGTTGGGCGCTTACAGCACATCCAGCGGTGAGCGCGCGACTGCGTTAGGTGGTTATTCCAATGCAGTGAGTCAGGGCACAGCGCTTGGCTTCTGGGCCAATGCAACGGTCGATTCGGCGGTAGCACTGGGCTTGAGTTCCGTGGCAAGTACTAATGCTGGCGTCGCCGGTTACGACTCTCTGACAAAACTGGCGTCTACCAACGCCAGCCCCACCTGGAAAAGTACGCTGGCCGCTGTGAGCGTCGGTGACGTGGCCACTGGCAAGACTCGCCAGATCAACAGCGTCGCAGCGGGTTCGGTTGATACCGATGCCGTCAACGTGGCTCAGTTGAAGGCCAGTCAGTCTCACTACTACAGCGTCAACGATGGCGGCATGGCAGGCGGTAACTACAACAACGATGGTGCCACTGGTCTGAACGCATTGGCTGCTGGCGTAGGCGCTTCAGCCAGTGAAAACGATAGCGTTGCCATCGGCCATGAAGCCAAGGCCAACTTTGCCGGCGACGTTGCGTTGGGTGCAGGTTCGGTGACTGATGTCACCGTCGGTACTACCGGGGTAGGTTTTGGTGGCCCTTACTACGGCCAGTACTACGGCTTTGCTGGCAGCAACCCTAGCAGTACCGTCAGTGTGGGCTCGATAGGCAATGAGCGGACCATCACCAACGTCGCAGCTGGGCGTATCGCACCAGACAGCACCGATGCAATCAACGGCTCCGAGCTGTTTGCAACCAACAGTGCGCTGAGTGATCTCAGCTACAACGTAAGCAACTTCGCTGGCGACACTTCCTACAGTTACACCTCCTCCAATGGTATCGGTATCCGCTATGCCCGCACTAACGAAGCCGGCCTGTCGCAAAGCGACTCTTCGGCTCAAGGTATGGGTAGCACCGCAGTGGGCTATGAAGCCACGTCGTTGGGTGAAAGCAGCCTGGCGCTGGGCCGTGAGGCGAAGGCAAACAATGCCGATGACGTAGCGCTGGGTGCAGGTTCGGCAACCGATGCTGCGGTAGGCACCGCCGGGGTAAGCATCAAAGGCGAGTACTACGGCTTTGCTGGTAGCGCACCAAGCAGCACCGTGAGTGTCGGCTCGGCAGGCCATGAGCGGACCATCACCCATCTGGCCGCCGGCCGCATCACTGCCAGCAGCACCGATGCCATCAACGGTTCGCAACTGTTTGCGACCAACAGCGCGATCGACAACCTGAACGTCGACGTCGATAACCTCGACAAGGGCTCAGTGAAGTACGACTTCAATGGCGACGGTAGCATCAACTACAACAGCGTGACCCTGAACCCGGGTGGCAGCTCCACCACTATCACTAACGTGGCGGCCGGTGAACTGTCGGCGACCAGCACCGATGCGGTGAACGGTTCGCAGCTGAACGAAACCAACGTGAACGTCACCAACCTTGGCAATACTGTCACCACAATCGGCGACACCATCACCAACATTGCTGGCGATACCACCACCTACAACATCGACAACCACGGTACCGGCATTCGTTACGCCCGCACCAATGAAGCCGGTCTGGTGAAAAGCGACGCTTCGGCCGAAGGCCAGGGCAGCACCGCGGTGGGCTACAACGCCACTTCGCTGGGCGACAGCAGCCTGGCCCTGGGCCGTGAGGCCAGCGCCACCCATGCCAATGACGTGGCACTGGGCGCAGGTTCGGTTACCGCTGCCGCAGTAGGCACTGCCGGTGTGACCATCCGTGGCGATTACTACGGCTTTGCCGGCACCGCGCCAGTCAGCACGGTGAGCGTGGGCTCGGTAGGCCACGAGCGGACCATCACCAATCTGGCGGCGGGTCGTATCGCAGCCACTAGCACGGATGCAATCAACGGTTCGCAGCTGTTCGCAACCAACAAGGCCATCGACAACCTCAACCTCAACGTTGATGTCGTCGACAAGAGCGCGGTGAAGTACGTCACCAATACCGACGGCAGCATCAACTACAACAGCGTGGTCATGGCTGGCGATACTTACAACAGCGTCACCAAAACCGGTGGTACCCGGATCAACAACGTCGCCTACGGTATCGACCCAAGCGATGCGGTGAACGTGCAACAACTGAACGAGGCCACCACCAACATCTACACCAACGGCGTTAAGTACTTCCACGCCAACTCGTCGAAAGTCGATTCGATTGCCGCAGGCAGCGATTCGATCGCCGTCGGCCCTGCTGCGGTCGCCACCGGCACCAGCGCGATTGCGCTAGGTGATGGCGCCTTGGCCCAGGGTAATGGCTCCACCGCCATTGGCCAGGGTGCGGTCGCTAGTGCCGATGGCAGTGTGGCAATCGGTGAAGGCGCAAGCGACAACGGTCGTGGTGCAGAACAGTACACCGGCAAATACTCCGGTGCGCAGAACGCCACTGCCGGTACGGTTTCGATAGGCAATGCGGCAACCGGTGAAACCCGCACCATCAGCAACGTCGCTGATGCCAAAGAGGCAACCGATGGAGTGAACCTGCGCCAGCTCGATGGTGCCGTCGCCCAATCGAATCAGTACACCGACAACTCGATCGGTGTGGTGAACAACAGCATCGTCAACGTGGATAACAAAATTACCCATGTCGACAACCGCGTGACCAAGGTCGAAGGTGACGTCAGCAACATTCAGAACGGCACCGATGGCATGTTCCAGACCAACAACACCAGCAACCTGGCCAAACCTAAACCTACGGGTCATGACGCTGTTGCCGGTGGTGCCGGTGCGGTGGCCTCTGCGGCCAACAGCGTGGCCATCGGTACCAGCGCCAAGGCAACGGCAGACAACTCGGTGGCACTGGGCAACAACTCGGTCGCCGATCGCAGCAACAGCGTATCGGTGGGCAGCGCCGGTGCTGAGCGGCAGATCACCAACGTCGCCGCCGGTACCGCCGATACCGATGCGGTCAACGTGGCGCAGCTCAACAAGAGCGTGGGCGACATCACCAACGTTGCCAATGACTATGCCGACAAGCGTTACAACGAACTGAAGAACGACCTGGATGAGCAGGACGACGTCCTCAGTGCCGGTATCGCCGGTGCCATGGCCATGGCCAGCCTGCCGCAGCCTTATGTGCCGGGTGCAAGCATGGCGTCTGCGGGCGCGAGCACTTTCCGCGGGCAGGGCGCAGTTGCCGTCGGCGTATCGCGCATCTCCGACAACGGCAAGTGGGTGACCAAGCTGCAAGGCAGCACCACGACTCAGGGCGACCTGGGTGTGGCGGTCGGTGTCGGCTACCAGTGGTAACGCTTCGCGCCTGAGCAACAAGGCCTGGCATCCAGCCGGGCCTTTGCAGCCAAATTCGCAACGTTGGAGACAATCATGTTCAAGCCTGACAACGCCTTCACTCGCAGCCTGTTAGCCGGCTGCACCCTGGTCCTGCTGGTCGCCTGTGGCACTACCGTGAGCAACGTGGACAGCAACGGCAAGACCGACACACCGATCTTCAAAACAGTCGAACAAGCCAACCGTCCCGACGGTAGCTATGTGAACCTGGCAAACCTGAGCAAGATTCGCCAAGGCATGGACAAAAAGCAGCTGTTCGAACTGATCGGCCCGCCGCATTACGCCGAAGGCCTGTTCAATGTCCGTGAATGGGATTACGTACTGAAAATCCGCCAGGCCGAAGGCCAGCCGGATAAGGTCTGCCAGTACAAGATCCTCTTTGATGAGCAGATGACGGCCCGCTCGTTCTACTTCAAGCCGGCGAACTGCATAGAGCAATACGATCAAACCGCGCACAGAGACTAAGCTCAGCCAGTGGCCACGGTTCGCATGGGATAGCCAACGAAGGGCCTTGAAGGGACTTGCAGATGAACGCCAGACCGCTAGTGACAGTACTTCTGCTGGGGCTTTTCAGTCTCGGTGGGTGTGACCAAGGCCAGCAAACGCGTAGCGCTAGCGTCCAGCGTCACTGGCTGGATATTCCGGCCCTGCCGATCATCCAGGAAGCGGTGTTTTCCCTGGCGCCCAGCTTCAACGGTCAGCGTAACTCCAGGATCATGGAGCAGGTGTGTGGCCTGGCGAGTGGCGAACTGAGGCAGGAGCAGGTGAACGCCTTTCTGACAAAACAGCAGGTCGACCCTCTGCAGATACCGACGCAAGGCAGCCCGCTTTCGTTGCTGGTAAATGGCGACAAAGCCTCCCAGACCACCGCTTGCGCCGCCCATCTTGCGACTACAGTGCTATCCCCGGTCGATGTTACAGACATCATCAGCTCTGACCAGCAGATCGACAGCACCCGGTTGAACGAGGTGCTGCCGGTGAAAGTGGCCGAGGCGAGGGCAAACGCTGATGTTTTCGCCCTGATTGCGGCAGAGCTGGAGCGTCGCCCGGGGCTGACGGTGTCTGAATACCGTCAGCAAGCTGTCGTGCTGTTCGTACGCCTGGCGCCGACCTATCTGGAGCGGGTCAAGCAGCAACTGCCTTCGGCAAATGTGACCTACAAAGTCACGCAGCTCGATGCTGAGCGTTTTTCGTTCAGCAGTTCGACCGGGGCTTACTATGAGTATTCCGGGGAAGGGCTGGTGCTGCGCCAGAATGGGATTCTCTGGTACGGACAGGGGAGGTTGTTGGGGCGGGAGTATTCGTTGCGAGTGGCTTACTTCCCTGAATCGGTGAATACGTTGCTGGCGCCGGAGGCGAAGTAAAGAAAAGCTGGCATTGCCTGCGATGGGCTGCATAGCAGCCCCCAATTACAGGCGCTCAGTCATACAACCACGGCTTAAGCTCCGTCAGATTCTTCACCACGATCTGCTGCGCCTCAGGTTTCGGGTCCATGTTCTTGTGGTCGATCTGGTAACGCTGCAACACGTATTTGACCAGCGCCCGACGACTGGGAATTTCCAACTGCCCATCGACCATACCGAAGTCAGTCTGAATGATCGCCTTCTGCGCGGCATCCAGGCGAGGATCGGGCTGGATGATCACCGACACCTCAGTGTTCCACACCTCATCAAGCGCAATACCGTGCTCGGTCTTGTCGAGCAGCTCCGGCACCCCGCGAAAGCGGCTGAGGACGAAATCGCGATACTCGCGGTTCTTCTCGCAGTAGGCCCGCACATGCCAGCGCATCCCGGTGTTGACCAGCGTATGCGGGGCAATCAGACGAATCTCGGGCTCAGGATTTTTCAGCGAAACATACTCGGTTTCCAGCCTCAGCCCTTCGCGGCACGCCTTGAGCAGCGGGCGCAGCACCTGCGGGCGAATCGAGCGATCCGGCACTTCCAGCACCTGGGTGTGGGCATACGCCAGCTTCAGCCCCTCGACGTGCTCGGCGCGCTCATTGTTCTGAAACAGCAAGTGCAGATAAGCGCTGGCGCTATCGTCGATAAAGCGCGGCTTGAAGGCTTTCGCCGGGACGTAGCCCTTGAGCTGCTTGTCATATGTCAAGTTTCGGGGCGCATGCTCAGTGATGTAGGTGTTGATGTCTTTCGACGCCTGTTGCCGACTGATACCAAAGCTCTGCATCAAGTGCCCCGTGGTCAGGCGGCCTTCCCACCAGGCTACGGTTTCAATCAAACGATAGCGAAGTGCCAGGTCCCAACGAACCTGGGCGATGGATTGTGTGCGCTTCATGACCCCTCCATGTGAGCCATAACTTTACCTGTATAAGTCTACAATCTAGACCTGTAATCAAACGCTACATATCGTGTTGCTGGCATCAGGGAAAATTGACCCTGCGAGGAGCAACAGGAAATGGGCATGAACGAATGGATTGCAGTAGGAGCGTTGGGGCTTATCGGAGTGATTTTGCTGGTGCTGCTGTTGCAGTACATGCGCCTGCGGGAGATCTGGCAGCGGCTCAGCAACTGCCGTGAGGCGCTGCGCTGGGCGCGGATCTGGGAGAGTGAGAATCGGGAGTTGAAGCGCAGTTTGCGGGCGGAGCGCGCACAACTTGAAGAGTTGAAACGGCAGTTGGTTTGCCTGCAGGATTCTTGAGGATGGAACGACTCTGGGATGTCAGGCATTAAAAAGCCGGCTTGTGGCCGGCTCCTAGGGGACGGTCTTGGCTAATTTATGGTAAGCCGCAACCGCCTTAAAATCGTTGCTCCGGCGCTGGGGCCGGGAGGTGGCGACAGGCAGTGTGTGCCGCGCCAGGCCCGCTGGCGTGCTATGCAGCCGGGGCGAAATGTGCGGCGTAGCATACTGGCTCTTACGCCGGATGCCCAGCAAAAAATCACCCGCAGCCGCTCACACCGGGCGGCTGTCGCGCAAGTGCCCCCACCAGAACACCCAACCCAGTACGCTCAGCTTCTGGCTCTTGAGTTGCGCCGGGCTGTAGGTTTCGGTGGGGTGTTCGTCGCTGTCGTGGCTGTGCAGGCGCAAGCTACCGTTGGCGCGCTGGCTGAGGCTGTGGATGCGTAAGCGGCCATTGTGCAGCAGGGCGTAGAGTTCGCCTTCGACGATGTGGGTCAGGCTGCAGTCGACGGCCAGGGTGCTGCCGCGTGGCAGCAAGGGGCTCATATTGTTGGACGGCATGCTCAGGCACAGGGCCCGGTCCGGGTCGACCCCAAGGGCGTCGAGGGCGCGGTGGGGCAGGTGCAGGTAGCGCTCGGCTATGGGTTTGAGTTGCCGCGATTGCATGCTGTGGAAGGGTAGCTGGCTGTCATCGGGGCTGTTGGCGGCGAGCAGGCTGGGTTCTGGCGGTTCTGTGCCAGGTTTGCGCAGCGCGGCGTTGAGGCGCGGCAAGGGGTTGGGGTGTTTGGGGCCTTCGCCGGTTCGCAGCCATTTGCTGCATACGCACAGCAATTCGGCGATTTCATCGAGGCGGGCCAGGGGCACGCCGCGCTTGAACCAATTGTTGACGTGCTGCGGCGTAACTTTGCGCTGCGCGGCAAAATCGGAAGGCGAGAGGCTGCACTCGTGCAGCAGGGTTTTGAGACGATCACCGGACGTATTCATGAGGTCCGAGTCTAGTGGCCTGTTGCACACAGGGAAATAAACGCGAGGTTCATTTTCAGGGCAGGAAAACGCCCGGTTTTACAGGCATTGCCTAGGACTGCGTAGGAGGTTTCACGCCAAATAATTTCAGCCTGAATGGCTTTCGGAACTATCCTACGCACGCTGCCGCCTTTTCGCTGTTGTTGAGAAGATGCATCGGGGCTAATTTCCTAGGGTCGTCATTTTGGCGACCGGGCGTGAGAAACCCGATGACATTAAAGCAGTCACGTTATGGCGGCTGTGCGCGGGCAGACTTCGGTCTGGCCGAGTTTCCTATGTCCTCGGTTTCTCACCCCGCGTACGGCTGCCACCCTAATCTCGTGAGAAGGATTGAGGTGGAGGCTCCTGAATCGACTGGGAGTTAAACCATGAAAAAGATTGTTCCCGACCCTCCGCTTTCCTCGAAATCTGTCCCCCTCGTTACAACCCCTTATTTTTCCATCCACAGCGACCTGATCCCCCCAGACTCCCTGGCCTTCGCCAGCGAACTCCTGCGCGGTATCCACGAAACCACTGACGAATTCTGCCGTGCCCACTTCAATGAGCCGGGGCAGGGCATGCTGGTCAATGTGCTGCATTCGGCCGAGATGGCCAGGGCGTTGGTCGAGCATGCGCTATCTAGGCTGCAAGCCGAGCGAGTTGATGACGTGGGGTTGGGACTGAAAACGACCTGAGCGTTGTAGGAACCACTGTGGGAGCGGATATATTGGCTCCCACGACTTCAAGTAGTTGCCAGGTATCATGGAATCTCCTACAAGTTCAGCATTCCCATGCCAGGCCCGGATGCCATGCCCCACATTCTCATTGTCGAAGACGAAGCGGCCATTGCCGACACCCTGATTTTTGCTTTGCAGGGTGATGGTCACAGTACCGAGTGGGTGACCCTGGGCAGCGCTGCGCTCGATCAGCAGCGTCGGCGGCCAGCCGACCTGATCATTCTCGATATCGGCCTGCCGGATATCAGCGGCTTTGAAACTTGCCGCCAACTGCGGCGTTTCAGTGATGTGCCGGTGATGTTCCTCAGTGCCCGCGACGGTGAAATCGATCGCGTGGTGGGCCTGGAAATCGGTGCTGACGACTACGTGGTCAAACCCTTCAGCCCGCGTGAAGTCGCCGCCCGGGTACGTGCGATCCTCAAGCGTATGGCGCCGCGCGCCGAGCCGGTGAGCAGCGCGCCGATGTTGTTTCAGGTCGATACCCTGCGCATGCAGATCAGTTATCGCGGCCAGTCCTTGAGCCTGACCCGACACGAATTCCGCCTGTTGCAGAGTCTGCTTGAGCAACCCGAGCGGGTGTTCAGCCGCGAGCAGTTGCTCGATGCTGTCGGCGTGGCAGCCGACGCCGGTTATGAGCGCAGCATCGACAGCCATATCAAGAGTCTGCGCGCCAAGCTGCGCCAGGTGGCCGCCACTGCCGAGCCGATCCAGACCCACCGTGGCCTGGGTTACAGCTACAGCCCGAGTCACAGCTGATGCGCCTGGGCATCCGCATATTCCTGGTGTACTTCCTGTTTGTCGGGCTGACCGGCTACTTTATTCTCAGCACCGTGCGTGAAGAGATCCGTCCCGGTGTGCGTCAGTCCACCGAAGAAACTCTGGTCGACACCGCCAACCTGCTTGCCGAGATCCTTCACGATGACGTCAAGGCCGGCACCCTCGGCCAGAGCCGCTTGCCGCAGCTGCTGCGCGCCTACGGCCAGCGTCAGCCGAATGCCGATATCTGGGGACTGTCGAAGAATCAGGTCAACCATCGTATCTATGTCACCGATGCCAAGGGTAGGGTCCTGCTCGACTCCAGCGGTGTGGCGGTGGGCCAGGACTACTCACGTTGGAACGATGTCTACCTGACGTTGCGCGGTGAGTATGGCGCGCGTTCAACCCGTAGCGACCCGGATGATCCTGAGTCGTCAGTGATGCACGTGGCAGCACCGATTCTCGATGAAGGCAAGATCATCGGCGTGGTCACAGTGGCCAAACCGAACAAGTCCCTGCAGCCGTATATCGATCGCTCCGAACGGCGTTTGCTGTACCTGGGGTTGGGCCTGATCGGTCTGGGCTTGCTGGTCGGTGCTGCACTGTCGTGGTGGCTGGCACGTTCGCTGCGGCGCCTGACTCACTACGCCCAGGCCGTCAGTGAGGGTGAGCGTACCGCACTGCCGCACTATCGCGGTGGTGAGTTGGGGCAACTGGCGGCGGCGGTGGAACGCATGCGCACCCAGTTGGAAGGCAAGGACTATGTAGAGCGCTATGTGCACACCCTGACCCATGAGCTGAAGAGTCCGCTGGCGGCCATCCGCGGCGCCTCTGAGCTGCTTCAGGGGCCAATGCCGGAGGCGCAGCGCCAGCGCTTTGCCGACAACATCGAGAGCGAAAGCGCGCGCATGCAACAGTTGATCGAGCGCCTGCTCAACCTGGCGCAGGTCGAACAGCTACAAACGCTGGAAGAACAGCAGAACGTGTCGTTGGCGGCCTTGGTCGACGAACTGTTGCTGGCCCAGAGCGCACGGATCGAAAGCAATCGCTTGCAGGTGCGTCAACGGGTGCCGGCCAGCACGCGGCTGCTGTGTGAGCCGTTCCTCATGCGCCAGGCCATCGCCAACTTGCTGGACAACGCCCTGGACTTCACCCCGCCCGGCGGCATGCTGCTGTTCGAGCTGGAGAAGCAGGGCGCTCGTGTGGCCTTGAGCCTGTTCAACCAGGGCGAGGCGATTCCCGACTATGCCCTGGGGCGGGTGAGCGAGCGCTTCTACTCGCTACCGCGGCCCTTCAGCGGGCGCAAGAGCACCGGGCTGGGCCTGAACTTTGTCGAAGAAGTGATGCAGCTGCACGGCGGCTCGCTGCAAGTGGCCAACGTTGAAGACGGTGTGCGCGTGCGTTTGTGGTTACCGGCCAAGCGCCTGGTGTGAAACTTCACAGACTCTGCACACAGGCTCCACATACGTCCCCAAGGGCTCCATTTTGATTGCGCAGACTCTGCCAATCGAAACCGGAGTCCTGCCCTATGAACCGAACCTTGAGTATCAAACTTGGCACCATCGCGTTGCTGATCGTGCTGTTGCTGATCCCGCTGCTGATGATCGGCGGCCTGATTGGCGAGCGTCAGCAGCTGCGTGACAACGTCGTCCAGGACATCGCCCAGAGCGCCAGCTTCAGCCAGCAGATCAGCGGCCCGGTGCTGGTGGTGCCGTACCGCAAGACCGAGCGGCGCTGGAAGACCGATAACGGCAACACCTACCAGGAAAGTAAACAAGTCAGCGGTCACCTGTACTTCCTGCCAGAAACCTTCGAGTTGAAGTCTGGCATCGACACCGAACTGCGCTCGCGCGGGATCTACCAGACGCGCCTGTTTCACGCCAACAACCACATCAGTGGCGAATTCAAGGTGCCGGCGCAGTGGGGCATTACTGAAGATTTTGAGGACTATCGCTTCGACCCGGCTTTTCTCGCGGTCGGCATCAGTGATATCCGCGGCATCGAAAAAGGTGTGCAACTGCAGTTCAACGATCAGCGCCTGGACTTTCAGGCAGGCACTAGCCTGAGCTGGTTGGGCGGTGGTGTGCATGTGGTCTTGAACACGCTCGACGGCAAGGCTGAAACCCGCTTCGATTACGCCTTCGACCTTAGCTTGCAGGGTACCGGCCAGCTGCATGTGCTGCCGGTCGGTCGCAGCTCCAGTGTCAGCATGGCAGCCAACTGGCCACACCCGAGTTTTGTCGGTAACTACTTGCCCAGCAGCCGCAAGATCGACGCGGCCGGTTTCTCGGCGAATTGGCAAACGTCGTTCTTTTCCACCAACCTGGAAGACGCCATGAGCCAGTGTGTGGTCAACGCCAACTGCGAGGATTTCCGTGCTCGGGCCTTCGGTGTCAGTTTCGTCGACCCGGTGGATCAGTACCTCAAGAGTGAGCGGGCGATCAAATATGCGCTGTTGTTCATTGCCCTGACCTTTGCAGGCTTCTTTCTCTTCGAGATCCTCAAGAACCTCAGCGTGCACCCGATCCAGTACGCCCTGGTGGGGGCGGCGCTGGCGTTGTTCTACCTGCTGTTGCTGTCGTTGTCCGAGCACCTGGGCTTTGGCCTGGCCTATCTGCTGTCTGCCGGGGGCTGTGTGCTGCTGATCGGCTTCTACCTGTGCCATGTGCTGCATAGCCTGTTGCGCGCCACGAGCTTTGCGCTGGGACTGGCGGTGCTCTACGGCATGCTCTATGGCCTGCTCAGCGCCGAGGACTATGCCTTGCTGATGGGCTCGCTGTTGCTGTTCGGGTTGTTGGGTGTGTTCATGGTCCTGACCCGGCGTCTGGACTGGTACAGCGTTGGCCCGGGGAAACTGCAATGAGTGGCTTGCGCGAAGAGCGGCGGGTGGGGGCGGTGCTGGCGAGGCGGATTGAGCGCTGGCTTCATCGCGGGGCAAGCCCGCTCCCCCCAGGGGAAAGGGGGGGGGAGGGTTGTCTCCCGACGAAG